>JAEZJD010000130.1 GCA_023436425.1 Bacteroidota bacterium
ATGCGGTAAAGCATGGTGCTACCAAAGCCTGGCAGGGAACGAAGAAAGGAGCCGACAAAACATGGCATGCCACAAAAAAAGGTGCTGCAAAAGCAAAAGCCCGCGTGACTTCTAAACCATCAGAAGAGTGGATAGGTCCACAAGGACAAACAATTTACATTGATGGCGACAGGTATTATTGGGTTAACGGCAACGGGAAAAGAATTTACGTGAGCCAATCTGCATTGAGAGCTAGAAACAAGTCGTGACATTTGGATTTTAGAAGTGCAGGGATGTGATGGTTTCACATCCCTTTGTGTTTTGCGCATTCTTCTTTTTATATCTTTCAGATCAAATATCGATGGTTGAAGCACCTCCTTTGCATTTTGTTTTCGTTAGTGTTAGCAATGACATCGATTGCGCAAGATGCATGCAACCTGCGCATAAGCCTTCTTACCTGCTCGCCCGGTAACGAACTCTATTCCACCTTTGGTCACACTGCTGTGCGTGTTCAGGATGCATCTACGGGCAATGACCTTATTTTCAATTACGGTACGTTTGATTTCAATTCTGAGTTTTACGTGAAGTTTATACGTGGGCAATTGCTTTACTTTTTGTCCGTACAGGATTTTGATAGTTTCATTTATCAATACCAGACGGAAAGCCGAAGTGTAGTGGAGCAGCAGCTTAATTTAAGTTGTTTGCAAAAACAAAAGCTGTTCTATGCACTGAAACAAAATGCCCTGGAACAGAATAAGTATTACCGATACGATTTTCTTTTCGACAACTGTACAACCAGAGCTAAAGACATCATTAAACAGAATGCTGGCGCTCGTGTGTTGTTCCGAAACATTTTACCGAGCAATGCACCAACCTTTCGGGATCTGATTCATAGTTATTTAAACGCTGCAGGACAGCATTGGAGCAAACTTGGGATTGACCTTTTGCTTGGAGCAAAGCTTGATCGAAAGGTAACGAATGAGCAAGCGATGTTTTTACCTGATTACCTAATGAAAGGTTTAGACAATGCAACCATGCAGAATCAGCCTGTAGTACAGTCGAAGCAAACTATCTTGCAAATGCCTTCTCCAATTACCAGCAGTTCTGTTCTCACGCCATTCATTGTGTTTTTAGCTTTGTTCCTATTGATCGCCGCAGCAACTTTTTTTGGAGGTGGAGCGACACTTTCGGCGATGAGGTTTTTCGATTTTGTCTTGTTTTCGGTGCTGGGGATTATTGGCTTCTTGCTTCTCTTTATGTGGTTTGGGACGGATCATAACGTCACTCAAAGCAATTATAACTTGTTGTGGGCGTTGCCGTCGCATCTGATAATTGCGTTTTTTCTTTTGCGACGAAGGGCGTGGGTGAGGCGATATTTCCAGATTTCCTTTCTTCTGGGTGTTATCTTGCTCGTGTTTTGGTTCTTTCTGCCACAGGAGATGAATAACGGTTTTATTCCAATTATTTTCATTGTTATTTTAAGAAGCTGGCAATTGTCGAGAATAAAATATGCAACAGAAAACAATTAATTACAACGGAAAAAAGATTGTATACAGAACGCAAGGCGAAGGCATTCCGCTTGTTCTTGTTCACGGTTTCGGTGAGCACGGAGAAATATGGAATAATCAGCTCGAGGCTTTTGCAAATTACCATTTGATCATTCCGGACCTGCCGGGCAGCGGCGAGTCGGAAATGGTTGATGACATGTCGATGGAAGGCATGGCTGACGTGCTGGAGAAAATTATTGTACACGAACTTGCCACCATATTCTTCCAGGCGGCAGAACCTGGTTCTGTAATAATGATCGGACATAGCATGGGCGGCTACATCACCCTGGCATTTGCAGAAAGAAAGGCAGCCATGTTAAGAGGCTTCGGGCTTTTTCACTCAACAGCTTTTGCCGATAGCGATGAAAAAAAAGAAACCAGAAGAAAAGGGATAGATTTCATCAAAACGCACGGAGCATTCGAGTTCTTAAAGACCATTACGCCGAATCTGTATGCTCCAGATAGTAAGCAAAAAGCACCCGAAAAGATTCAGCAACATTTAGATAGTGCACGCAACTTTTCCGGGGCTGCACTCGTTAATTATTACGAAGCGATGATCCAACGTCCCGATAGAACTGACATTCTGAGAAATGCGAAGGTGCCCGTGCTTTTCATTTTCGGCAGGCACGACACTACGGCCCCATTAGAAGATGGGTTGAAGCAGTGTTATTTGCCGGAGTCTTCTTACGTTCACATTCTTGAAAACTCGGGACACATGGGGATGGTAGAGCAGCCAACTGAAGCAAATAAACATCTGCTCAAATACGTGAACCTGATAAGTACCAGCTAACCGCATGAAAAAACTATCTGTAATCCTGCTCACTTTATTAGCTTATAGTTCCGCTTTTGCTTCGCATATTGTGGGCGGTGAAATGGTATACACCTATGTTGGTCCCGGGGCTGCACCCAACACAACAAAGTACAAGATCACACTCATCCTCTTTCGCGACGAGCATTGCATTGATTGTGCTGTAATGCCTTTTAACGTTTACATCGGTATTTTCAATAATGATAATAATAATCAATATCCGGGCACAGGAAAATATTATGATGTGTCGCGAACCGACGAAGGAGATGTGCCTGTAACGGACCAGCCGCCATGTATACAAAATCCACCCGATCTGCACTATAAGTATGCGGAGTATTCCTTCACAGTTGACTTGCCGGATAACACCAAAGGATACACTGCTGCTTATCAAACATGTTGCAGGGTTCAGGGAATGTCTAATGTATTCAACACGAGCGGCACAGGTGGAACCGGGTCTACCTACATGGCAGTTATTCCGGGAGCTGCGCAGTTTGCATCCGGGGAGCATAACAATAGCCCGCAGTTTGCAAGAGGTATTTCACTTGTTTGCCAGGGCAAAAAATTCAAATTGGATTTTAGCGCAAAAGATGTAGACGGAGATGTTCTTGTTTATTCTTTTTGCGAAGCGTACAATGGCGGATACGCGTTGTCTGCGACCAATATAAATCCCGAGCGGCCGCCATATGGACCCGTGCCTTACAACAACGGGTATGATGCGACAACGCCAATGGGTAAAAATGTTACCATTGATGCCAAAACAGGAATTATATCCGGTATCGCTCCTTCGTCCGGGCATTATGTAATTTGTGTGTGTATCCAGGAATATCGGCGTGGAGTGCTCATCGGCACGCACAGAAAGGATTTTATCATCAATGTAGAACAATGTGAATTTGCAGCTGCCAGCCTTTTACCTGAATACCTCACGTGCGATGGCTTTAAATACTCATTCGCTAACAGTGGTGGGCCGAATAATTCCATTCACTCTTATTATTGGCAGTTTACCAACCTCGCAGGCACATTTACAATCACACGCACAGAAGAATTTCCCGAAGTTGATTTCACCAGTGGAGGTGCCGGCGATTATAATATAAAGCTTGTGGTTAACAGAGGTGAGGAATGCAGTGATAGCACCACCTCAGTTGTAAAGGTTTATCCTGGGTTTTTTCCGGATTTCACCACGGTAGCTTGTACCCAGTCTCCAAAGCAATTTGTTGATCAGACAAAAACAAATTATGGTACTGTAAATAGTTGGCGGTGGGACTTTGGCGATGAAGGCGCTGCCGGTGATTCCTCTCGATTGAGAAATCCTTCCTACACTTATTCCGACATTGGTACAAAAAAAGTTACTCTCGTAGTTACTAATTCCAAGGGTTGTGAAAGCAGCATAACCAAAGATGTTGAAGTGAGAGAAATGGTGTTTGCCGGTCGTGACACATCGGTTGTTGTAGGGCAGAAACTACAGCTGTCCGCAACCGGTGGCGATACCTATTTGTGGAATCCGTCAACAGATCTTAGTGATCCGAATATTAAGGATCCGTATGCAGTTTATGACGGCTCGTACGATAGCATTCGATACCGGGCAAACGTTTCGTACGTCGAGAATGGAAAAATATGTAGCGACTTTGCTGATGTCAACGTAAAAATCTTCAACACGAAACCGCAGGTTTTTGTTCCCACTGCATTCACGCCAAACGGAGATGGATTGAACGACATCTTACGGCCAATTGCGGTTGGAATGACGCAAATTAAATACTTCAGAGTTTACAATCGGTGGGGACAGTTGGTATTTGAAACGAGTGTGAACGTTAAGGGCTGGAATGGAAAGTTGCAAGACAAAGACCAACAATCGGGAAGCTATGTTTGGATCGTTCAGGGAGAAGATTTTACTGGTAAAACATTTTTCACCAAAGGAACCGTAACCCTTGTCCGATAAAGCTTTTAACAGTGGTGAGTGCATCTATGTGGAAGAAAACGCTTTACGTAAACTCATGTTTTTCTCTTTTGACAATCAATTTATTTCCATCACCTTTGCACACGATCATCAACTTTTAAAATCCAGAGAGCAGTATGGGACTTTTTAACTGGTTTACGCAGGAGATTGCAATAGACCTGGGGACCGCCAACACACTCATTATCCACAATGATGAGGTGGTAGTGAATGAACCCTCGATCGTAGCACTCAATCGTAATAATCCGAAGGAAGTATTAGCCGTCGGAAAGCGGGCTTTGATGATGCATGAGAAGACCCATGAGAGCATTAAAACCATTCGTCCGTTGAAGGATGGAGTGATAGCCGATTTCAACGCTGCCGAATTAATGCTGCGTGAAATGATCAAATTGGTGTACCCGAAAAAGCCTCTTTTTCCTCCCAGCTGGCGAATGATGATCTGCATTCCATCCTCGATTACGGAAGTGGAAAAACGTGCAGTTCGCGATAGTGCTGAACAGGCGGGAGCCAAAGAAGTGTACCTGATTCATGAACCTATGGCGGCTGCGCTTGGAATAGGTATTGACGTAGAAGAACCTGTTGGAAACATGATTATCGATATCGGCGGCGGAACAACGGGCATTACCGTTATTGCGCTTGCTGGTATAGTCTGCGATCAGTCAATTAGAATAGCAGGCGACGAGTTTACTGCAGACATCATGGAAGCATTACGGCGCTATCATAGTCTGTTAATTGGTGAAAGAACATCGGAACAGATTAAAATACATATCGGCGCCGCTATGAAGGATCTCGACAATCCGCCTGACGATATCCCGGTAAACGGACGCGATCTTGTGACGGGAATTCCGAAACAGATTATGGTCAGCTACCAGGAGATTGCTGAAGCACTCGACAAAAGCATTTTTAAAATTGAAGAAGCAATCCTTAAAGCGCTGGAGCAAACGCCTCCGGAACTTGCCGCCGATATATACAGGCGGGGATTGTATTTAACAGGTGGCGGTGCATTGCTAAAAGGGCTGGACAAGCGCCTGAGCCAAAAGATAAAATTGCCTGTGCATGTAGCTGACGATCCTTTGAAAAGCGTAGTTCGCGGAACAGGATTAGCTTTAAAAAATTACGATCGATATCCTTTTGTAATGAGATGATAAGGCGAGGCTAAGGTAAAGGAAGAAGGCATGGCCAACCTTAAACCTTAAGCCTTCAACCCTACACGTTCTATGCGTAACATTTTCCTTTTCATCAGGCGGTACATCACTTTTCTAAGTTTTATCATACTGCAGATTTTTGCCCTGGTTATGCTTTTCAAGTACAATAGACTGCATCATGCAATTGGACTTGGCCTGGCAAGTGAAATAACAGGAAAGGTAAATACGCAAGTTGACAAGGTGGATGATTACGTACATCAGGGAGAGGAAAATAAAAGATTACACCGTATCAACGATTCGCTTTTAAACCTTCTTCAATCAAACTTTATGTTTCCCGATACAGCCGTGCGCAATGTAACAGATACGGTGAAGGTGGACACGACCAATGCCCTGCGGCACTACCGATGGCGGGAAGCAAAAGTGGTGTACAACACTGTAAACAGCGAACAAAACTATATTCAGATTAACCGGGGAGCGAAGTACGGTATTAAGGAAGATATGGCTGTCATAAGTTCCGACCTGGGAGTTGTTGGCGTGGTGGTGAATGTTAGTGAAAACTTCAGCCAGATCATGAGCTTACTACACATGCAAAATTCTGTAAGCGCTGCGTTGAAGAAAACCGGTACCACCGGCAAAGTAGAATGGGATGGCAAAGATCCACGTTACGTTTTGTTGAAAGGTATCCCTCAAAGTATCGAAGTAAAAGTGGGTGATTCCGTTGTCACCAGCAGGTACTCCTACAATTTTCCTCCCGGTTACATGATCGGCACCGTAGCAAAGGCAAGTAACGATCCTGCAACAGGTTTTTACATGATAAAGGTGAAAACAGCAGTGAATTTTGCAGGGGTGCAGCAGGTGTTTGTCATTGAAAACTTATTGAAAGACGAACAATTGCAACTCGATAAACAAACGCAGCAAAAGTTGGATCAAAAAAATAGCAGGCGGTGAACGACGTTATAAAAAATATTTTCCGCTTTGCCGTCTTTCTGGTTGTGCAGGTCTATGTTCTGAACAAGCTGCCTCACCTTCATCGTTTTATTATACCATACCTGTACTTCCTGTTTATTTTGTGGTTGCCGTTTTCTGTTTCAAGATTTGCCCTATTGATCATTGGGTTCATTACCGGACTTACTTTAGACTATTTCACAATGACGCCGGGATTGCATACCGCTGCATGTGTTCTCATAGCGTATGCACGTCCGTTTATCATCAATATTCTCATCCCGAAAGATCCATCGGAGTTTAACTATAACGAACCTTCGCCAAGGGCATTGGGGTGGGCTGCCTACACCATTTATGCTCTTACACTTACTTTTTTACATCATGCCTATTTGACTCTGCTCGAGTGGTTGCAATTTGGCAAGTTCCTGGATTTCTTAATAAAGGTCGCCGCCACCACCGGCATAAGCATGTTGCTTATTTTCACAGTGGAGTTACTTTTTCCGCGAAAGCTGCGTTTCAGAACGAACACACCGTAACCATTGCGCTGCGAGATAATTTCTTAATGTTTGTCAAATTTGCACAACATTTGTTCGAATATCCTGAAATTCGTCTGCAGTAATTTATGCCCGCATTCACCCAATCCAGAAGCTACATTGTTCGCTTCTTGTTCATCGTTGCCTTCCTTGTTATAATCGTGAGACTTCTCTTTCTGCAGGTCTTTACAAGCAAGTATCAACGATTGGCTCAGGAGAATGCCGTCTTTTCGAAAACTGTCTATCCTCCACGGGGTATTGTGTACGACAGGAATGGGAAGGCCATAGTAAACAATGTATTGATGTATGATCTGATGGTCACACCATCAGAAGTAAAAAATATCGACACAGCCTATTTGTGTCAATTACTCGAAATCGACACTACACAGTTCAAAGAGAAGATGATTACTGCGATCGTAAAGAACGGACGCTATCGTGCATCGGTTTTCGAGCCGTTACTTTCGTTGGAAAAACACGCCCGTCTTGAGGAAAATATGTGGCGTCTTGGTAGCGGGTTCTATTTGCAAGATCGTCCCGTTCGCACTTACCCGTACAATGCCGGTGGACACTTTATGGGTTACATTGGCGAAGTAGATTCCGGTATTATTGCACGGTCAGATAATTTTTACAAACCGGGTGATTACGTAGGTAGAAGTGGACTGGAATCCACTTACGAAAAGGTGCTGATGGGACAAAGAGGTGTGCAACACTGGATAAAAGATAATCGTAACAAACTGGTGGGTCGGTTCGAAAACGGCGAATTGGATGTGCCCGCAATTGCTGGTCGGGGTCTAAAAACTTACGTGGATATAGAAGTGCAACAGCTGGCAGAAAAACTAATGACGAACAAAGTAGGTGCTGTGGTGGCGCTTGATCCAAAGACCGGTGGTGTTATAGCCATGGCTTCAGGACCCGCGTACGATCCCAATGACCTAAGTGGTTCTAATAAACAAAAAACATATTCAAAGTTGGTACTCGATGTATCAGGTCCATTGCTGAACAGAGCGATTAAAGGCGATTATGAACCTGGTTCTACATTTAAACCTGTGGGAGGGCTTGTCGCTTTGGATGAGGGGTTAATTACTCCCGGCTACGGCTATCCGTGTAGCGGGGTCTATTGGGCGTGTGGAATCGGCAAACCGAAATGCACGCACAAGAATCCCGGGCATGCGGCAAATCTTCGGCTTGCCATTGCCAACTCGTGTAACTCTTATTTTACACAGGTTTACAGAATGTCTGTCGATAATCCCAGGTTCGGTGGTACAAGAAAAGGGTACACAAAATGGAAAGAATATCTCAACGATTTTGGGCTCGGGACCAAGCTGGGAGTAGACCTTCCAAGTGAGAATGGCGGCAATATTCCCGATACATCTGTGTACAACAAAGAATATCGTAATTCCTGGAATTCGTGCACCAATCTTACGTTAGGCATCGGTCAGGATAAGATGCAGGCAACACCGTTGCAGTTAGCAAACGCCATGTGTCTGATAGCTAACAGGGGCTACTATTACACGCCACATTTTGTGCGGGAAATTGTTGGTGAAACAAAAGAAGACACCATCCTGAACAGGTTTCGTGAACGACATGAGGTACTTACGCATATATCTGACACAGCTTTCAATGCCGTGATCCGCGGAATGAACGATGTGGTAACAAGAGGTACTGCTATAAATGCAGCGATACCGGGAATTGATATTTGCGCAAAAACAGGTACAGCAGAAAAATACAGAATAATTGATGGCGTGAGAGTGAAGCTGAAAGACAACTCCATGTTTGTTGCATTTGCGCCGATGGAAAATCCAAAGATTGCGGTGGCTGTCGTTGTTGAAAATGCAGGTTTCGGCTCTACATGGGCCGGTCCAATTGCGTCGCTGATAATGGAGAAATATTTGACCGACAGTTTAAGAACCGAAAGAAAAGCGGAAGTGGAGAGAATCTCAGGGACGAACCTCATGCCGGATTGGTTGCCGCGGGAACAATACAAG
>JAEZJD010000149.1 GCA_023436425.1 Bacteroidota bacterium
TGAAATCTATAAGCGTCCGCTAAACACTATAGGATATAATTTCATTGAAAGCTCCTACATTCCTGAAGGAAAGGACGAATACCACCTTCGCAATCTTCAGAACAACAACGGCATCAATTACCGCAATCTATCCGCATATGAAATTGAGGTTTTGGTGCGCAACAACAACACCTCTGATAATTGGAATAATCTGCAGGTGTCAGATGCATTTAATCCTGAGTTGGTAAAAAATTGTAAGTTTTTCGGACTGGTTCGTATTGGAAAACTGGAGCCGTTTTCTATTGAGTATCACAATGTAGCAATGCCTGTGGGCTTGTACAACAGCACTATTATTAGTTGCGATTTTGGTGATAATGTAGTTGTAAACAACGTAAACTACATGGCTCATTACATTGTGGGCAGCGAAGTGATGATTGCAAATGTGCACGAGCTGCATTGCACTGATCATTCAAAATTTGGTAACGGAATTACAAAAGATGGCGAACCGGAAGAAGTGCGCATCTGGCTGGAGGTATGTAATGAAATGGGCGGAAGAAAAATTTTGCCTTTCAATGGGATGCTTCCCGGCGATGCTTATCTGTGGGCAAAATACCGTGCGGACGATGAGTTGATGACGCGTTTCAGGGAATTCACCGAAAAAAAATTTGACAAGCAAAGAGGCTATTATGGTAAGATTGGAGACCGGTCCGTAATTAAAAACACAAGCATCATCAAACACGTCTGGGTGGGCTCTGATGCCTATATCAAGGGTGCCAACAAGTTAAAGAACTTAACGATTAAATCTAACGGAGACGAACCAACGCAGATTGGTGAGGGGTGTGAGTTAGTGAATGGCATTATTGAAGTCGGATGTCGGCTGTTCTATGGTGTTAAGGCTGTTCGATTTATCATGGCTTCTAATTCTCAATTAAAATATGGAGCGAGACTGATCAACAGCTATTTGGGAAACAATTCAACTATTTCATGCTGCGAAGTTTTGAATTCTCTCATTTTTCCTGGTCATGAGCAGCACCATAACAACTCATTTTTATGTGCAGCGCTGGTGATGGGGCAAAGCAATATTGCCGCAGGAGCTACCATCGGATCGAATCATAACAGTCGGGCGGCGGACGGTGAGCTGGTAACAGCGAGGGGATTTTGGCCAGGGTTATGCGTGAGTATGAAGCATAATTCGAAATTAGCAAGCTTCACGCTCATCGCTAAGGGTGATTATCAATACGAATTAAATATTCCGCTGCCTTTTAGCTTGATCAGCAATGATACTGCAAACAACAAGTTACTCGTAATGCCGGCATATTGGTTCATGTACAATATGTATGCACTGGCGCGGAATTCATCAAAATACCGGGACCGGGATGAAAGAGTGGAGCGTGTGCAAAACATTGAGTACGATTTCCTCGCTCCCGACACTGTAAATGAAATATTTGAGGGCTTGCAGCTCCTGAAAAAATTCACAGCCAAAGCTTTGCGAAAAGATATTTCCGACGGTGACGAGCATGCGCTGATCACTGCAGGAGAAGGCCTACTGACGGATGGATCAGCCGGTCAAAATAATGTTGAAATCTTTGCCGAAGGTTTCGAATGCAATTCCCGTCCTGTGCAGCTGATTAAAGTGCAGGAAGCCTTTGATCTGTATCGAAAAATGGTGTTGTACTATGGAACAACTCAACTCTTAAAATTTGTCGCTACACATGAGGTGCCGTCATCCCAAATACTTACGCAGGCGCTTGCCACCAACCCCGAGCGCCAGAAGTGGATCAATGTCGGAGGGCAGCTTTTGCCGGAAAAATCTTTACAACACCTGCTGAACGGAATTAAGGATGGCGAACTGCAGGGCTGGGACGATGTACATGAATTTTATAAGAAAAACGGCGCGGTGTATGCTGAGCAAAAACTACAACATGCATGGGCTTCGTTGTTGGAGATATTAAATATGAATTCTTCTGATTTTTCAGAAGACATACTGATCGAGCTCCTAAATCAAAGTGTTCAGACGAAAGAATGGATGGTGAACAGCATTTATCAATCTCGGGCCAAAGATTACCAAAACGAATTTCGCCGTATGGTTTATGATTCGGACGAAGAGATGGAGAAAGTGATCGGAAGTCTTGAAGAGAACAGTTTTATTAACCAGCAGAAGCAGGAACTTGCCGAAATGAAACTCGCGGTGAATTCTATCGTTCAAAATTTTAGCCACAAAAAAGCCCCCGTCGCGTAACAGGGGCTCTCATCTTGTCTGATAATTATTACTGATTTGTTGTAGTAGTAGTGGTAGTGCTTGTAACGGTGCCTGTGCCGGTTGTATCTACCGGAGCAACAACAGTGGTTGTGTCCACAGTTGGAGGAACAGTTGTGGTAGTAGTCATGGTGTCAGCAGAAGTTGTGGTTTCTTCGGAGCTGTTACAAGCCACTAATGCACCTGCAACTGCGAAGAGGACAAATAATTTTTTCATTTGAATTTTTGGTTTTAGTTAACTAATGGCGGCAAAGGTAATCTACCATTTCAAATATCCAAATACGTCAATTATTTTTTTCGGAAGAACAGCCGCACTGGTACGCCGGTGAAATCAAAACTTTCGCGCAGCTTATTTTCCAAATAGTTTTTATACGGTTGTTTAACATCATCTGGAAAGTTGCAGAAAAAGGCAAACGACGGAACAGCCGTTGGTAGCTGTGTGATATATTTTATCTTGATTGGATGTCCACGAACAACAGGCGGATGAAAAGCCTCAATTGCTTTAAGCATTACGTCGTTCAACTGACCGGTGTTAATTTTCCTTTTCCTGTTTTCGTACACCTGCAGTGCGATTTCGATAGCCTTAAAAATTCTTGTTTTTTCTTTTGCGGAGATGAACAGAATGGGAACATCGCTGAACGGGGCTAATCGTTGCTTCAATGCTTTTTCGTAATCTTTCGATGTGTTAGTATCCTTTGTGATGAGATCCCACTTGTTCACCAGTACAACAATTCCTTTGCCTTTGCGGGCAACGAGACTAAAGATTGTGAGGTCTTGCGCGGTGATGCCTTTTTCTGCATCCAATAGCAATAGGCAAACATCTGCTTCGTCCAAAGCTTTTATTGCCCTGATGACGGAATAGAACTCAAGATCTTCGTGCACCTTGGCTTTTCTTCGGATACCAGCCGTATCAATTAGAATAAAATCTTTTTGAAACAGCTTATATCTGGTGTGAATTGTATCTCTTGTTGTCCCTGCTACGTCACTAACAATTGTTCGTTCCTGACCTATCAATGCATTGAGCAGAGACGATTTGCCAACGTTAGGCTGACCAATAATGGAAAATTTTGCAAGATCCTTTTCTTCTTCTATTTCAGATTCACTCTGTATCAATTCCGTCACTGCATCCAGCAGATCGCCTGTACCGCTTCCGCTGATCGACGAAATAAAAAACATCTGATCGAAGCCTAAGCTGTAAAACTCGGATGCTTCCAGCAGTCGTTCGTTATTGTCAACTTTGTTCACAACTACGAATACAGGTTTGGACGACCGGCGAAGCATCGTCGCCATAGTGTTATCGAGTTCGGAAATTCCGGTAGTGACATCTACAACAAACAGGATAACGCTGGCTTCGTTCATCGCTATGCTTACCTGCTTTCTGATTTCTTTTTCAAAAACATCCTCCGTATCGGGTACAAAGCCGCCTGTGTCGATTACATAAAAACTTTTCCCATTCCAATCGGCAATGCCATACTGTCTATCGCGTGTAACTCCGGGAATGTCTTCTACAATCGCCTTTCTCTGCTCCAGCAGTCGATTGAACAATGTGCTTTTCCCCACGTTTGGTCTTCCTACTATCGCAACTGTAAATGCCATAAATTGAAAATGAAAAAAAATGAAAAGCAGATTTCAATAACTATTTTTCATTTTTGATTTTAAAATGGTTGATATCCGTCTCAATATCCATACTCCCTCAGGTATAGCTCATTTTCTCTCCAATTCGGCCGCACCTTTACGAACAGCTCCAGAAAAACTTTGCTATTCAGAAACTGTTCTATTTCCGTTCTTGCAAGGGTACCGATTTGTTTTATCATTTTACCACGTTCGCCAATGATAATCGCTTTTTGCGATTCCCGCTGCACAATAATCTCTGCTCTTATTTTTGTGAGCGTGATTTTTTCTTTAAACTCACTCACTGTCACTGTTGTTTGATAAGGAATTTCTTCTTCGAAAAGTGAATATATCTTCTCACGAATAATTTCTGCTACAAAAAACTTTGTTGGTAGATCGGAAATGTCGTCCCCTTGGTAAAAGGGTTCGCCTTCGGGCAATAAAGCCACAATTTGATGCAGCAAAGCCTCGACGTTTTCTCCGCTTAAAGCAGAAATAGCAAAGACGTGTTTAGCGTACTCTTGGCTGGAGAAAAACTTTATTGCTTCATCCTGCTTTTGTTTACTGCTGCCGTCTATTTTGTTCAACACCACAATGGCTTGTGCTTTCAATTGCAGGGAAGAAAAAAGCTCAGAGGCCTCTGTCCAGTTGTCGTTTATATCAACGAGCAGCAGTGCGACATCCGCGTCTTCCAAAGCACTTCTCACAGCCTGCATCATTTTTTCGTGCAGCTTGTATTTGGGATCGATAATACCCGGTGTATCGGAAAAAACAATCTGGTATTGGTCTGTACTCAATATAGCTTTAATTCTGTGCCGCGTGGTTTGAACTTTCGGAGAAACGATGGCTAACTTTTCTTTCATGAAACTGTTAAGCAACGTGCTTTTGCCTGCATTTGGCTTCCCGAAAATGTTTACAAATCCTGCCTTCATGTTGCTAAGCGCCTCAGCTGTTGAAAATTAATTTATTTGCCTGATCAATTTCGTCCTGCGTAATTGTGTGTCCCATGTTAGGATATATTTTTTCAGTAACCGAAGCATTCATGCCTTTCACAATGTTTGTACTAGCGTAAACTCTCTCAACCGGTATATGCGCATCAGGGTCACTACTACCGATAAATATTGGAGTGCCTTGAAAATCACCTTTGTAATTCTGCGGGTAAATTTTGTCACCTATTAATCCACCTGTGAATGCTGCCACACCGCCGTAGCGTGTTGCATTTCGTGTAACAAATTCCAGCGTTAAGCAGGCGCCTTGTGAAAAACCGAGAAAATAGATATGCTCAGTCTTAACGTCGTGGATGTTCAAATCACTTACCAATTCTTGTAACAGATTTAATGCTGAAGTGAGCCAAGGTTCGTTTTGTGCCGGCGGCGCAAGAAAGGAGTACGGATACCATGTATTGTTTGTTGCCTGCGGTGCAAGTAAAGAATAGCTGCTTACATTTAGATGAGATGAAAGTGATAAGATGTCCTCAGCGCTTCCGCCCCGACCATGCACCATGATTAGTGCTTTGCTTCCTGCAGCTATTTCGCTCCCTGCGGTGACTATATTTTTCTGATGCATGTTGTACGTTGAGTGTTGTTCATCAATCGCTCAGTCCAAAGTGAGCGATCAGCCTAATCCTTGCTGAATTTCCTGGTGCTTCTTACTGTGTCAATAGGACGAACGTAGCGTTCAATTACCTCCCGCTGCGGCTCAAGAAAGGGTGGCAACGATAGCTTTTCACCTAAAGTTTCATAGGGTTCGTCACCCATGAAACCGGGACCGTCTGTCGCAAACTCAAACAATATCTGAGGCGCTACTCTCGCATACAGTGATTGAAAAAAGAACCGATCTACAAAACCGGAGTTAGGAAGTCGCAACTGATTCAACCAGCCAATCCATTGTTCAAGTTCATTTATATCCGCCACCCTGAAAGCTGCGTGGTGCACCGTTCCAAAACCTTGTCGCGCCTCGGCAAGAGTAGAATTTTCCTCCACAATAACAGACGCTCCATTGCCGCCTTCACCCATTTCGAACAAATGAAACGAACCTTCGACAGCCGTTTCCTTTAATTTCAACGCAGACAAAAGCATTGCTTTTAGCGCCTGAAAGTTAGATATGCAGACAAGCACAGGTCCTAACCCCGTGATAGCATACTCCAAGGGAACGGGACCTTTTTGCCATGGTGTACCGGATGGTACGCCTCGGTTAAATTCATCGGAAATCAGCTGATATTGCTGATCATCGAAGTCTGAAAATGAAAGAATTTTTTTTCCGAATCGTTCATCTATTCCGCTATGTTTCACTTTCAACCGGTCGAACCGCTTCTCCCAATACACCAAAGCTCCATCGTTTGGAACGCGAAAAGAAGTTTTTGAAATCTCATTCTTTCCGTGCACACCTTTTGTCATCCCGGGAAAATCAAAAAAGGTCATATCTGTTCCGGCGCTGCCTTTATCGTCTGCAAAAAATAAATGGTAAGTCTGGATATCGTCCTGGTTCACTGTTTTTTTTACCAGCCGCATTCCGAGCACATTCGTGAAGAAATCATAAATTTTTTCCGCACTGCTGGTGATCGCTGTAACGTGGTGTACTCCTTTTAACTGGTTCATGATCTGCACTATTATATTTCGAACACAAACAAAAAGCCTAGTGGTTTAACCTAGGCTTGTGTCTGTCACGAAGTTACATCGAACCTACAACCTCCGCGTTATGAGCCCGGGTCTGAACGACGGCTCCGACTTGAATCCTTGTGTGTAGCTGTGTTTACACGACAAATGTACCGCTAAAACGTGCTATCATGTAGGGAAAGGTGTTAGCGGCGGCAAATGGCAAAAAATACAACATAACTTTTCTTCTCCAGGTAAAAACGGGAACGATTTACGGTCAACTTCACGTACACATTGAAAGAACAAACTTAATCTCATGTTTTTTCATATATGTAGCTTTGGTTTGAAAGCCTTATCACGCAATAGAATAAACTGCATATCCAATTATGAACAGAAAAGAATTTGTCAAAACAACTGCTTTGGCTACAGCAGCCATGATGATTCCTGGTACCAACATTTTTGCTACAGGCGCAGATCAAAAAGCGCGGATTGCAATGATCGGCGTGGGTTTGCGCGGGCAAAATCATCTTGATCTGTTGTTGCGAAGAGATGATGTAGATCTCATTGCCATTTGTGATGTTGACGACAGAATGCTTGCAACGTCGAAAGAAATGATTACAAAGGGTGGCAAAAAAATGCCGAAGGTTTATACCGGCAGAGACTATGCCTGGAAAGACATGCTGGCAAAAGAAAAGGTGGACGCCGTTGTAATATCGACCCCGTGGGAATGGCACAAACCTATGATCATTGGCGCTCTCGAAGCAGGATTAAAATATGTGGGAACGGAAGTGATTCTTGGCATCACATTGCAGGATCATTGGGACGTGGTGAAGGCTGCAGAAAAGTACAATGCGCATGTGATGATGCTCGAAAATGTTTGCTACCGACGAGACGTGATGGCAGTGCTCAACATGGTGCGTCAGGGACTTTTCGGCGAGTTGATCCACCTGCAGGGCGGCTACCAGCACGACCTGCGCGAGGTGAAATTCAACGACGGTGTGCATCCTTATGGACACGGTGTTGAATTTGGTGAAAAAGGATTTTCTGAAGCAAAGTGGAGAACAAATCATTCTGTGCATCGCAATGGGGATCTGTATCCAACGCACGGCATCGGTCCCATTGCGAATTACATCAACATCAACCGTGGCAATCGGTTTCTTTCACTTTGCTCTTTCTCATCAAAGTCGAGAGGATTGCACAACCACATTGTGAAGCAAGGCGGCGAAAATCATCCAAATGCAAAAGTTCGTTTTAAGTTGGGCGATGTAGTTACCACATCAATTGATTGTGCGAACGGTGAAACCATTTTGCTGCAGCACGACACCAACCTGCCGCGACCATACTCACTTGGTTTTCGTGTGCAGGGAACAGAAGGTTTGTGGATGGATGTGAACCGTGGCATTTACATTCAGGAAAAATCTGCAAAGCCGCATCAGTGGGACAATGCAAAAGAGTGGCTTGACAAATATGATCATCCGCTGTGGGCAAGGTGGAGTAAAGAAACCGAAGGAGCGGGGCACGGCGGCATGGACTTCTTTGTTATTCATGCCTTCATTGAATCTATCAAGAGAAAAACACCAACTCCCCTCGATGTGTATGATGCTGCTGCGTGGAGCGCCATAACACCGCTGAGCGAACAATCAATTGAGCTGGGACACGAAACAGTTGAATTCCCTGACTTCACAGGCGGACAATGGATGTACCGCAAACCCGTGTTTGCATTGAATGATGAATACTGATGTTGGTGAGGAATCATAGATGATGGATGATGGATGTATGATAGAGGAAGTCTTAAATCAATTTAATATATCGGCGGAGAGCGTAGAGCCGCTCGGCAATGGCTTGATCAATCGTACATGGAAGGTGTGCACACAGGACAAAAGTTTTGTGCTGCAGCGGATCAATGACAATGTTTTTCACGAGCCGCAACACATTGCAGAAAACATCAGGCTTATTGCGGATTATTTACACCAGCATCATCCTGAATATTTATTTGTAACGCCTCACCAAAAACCTAACGGAGAAGACTTCGTTGTTACTGAAGAAGGATTTTTCCGCATGTTTCCATTTATACCACGATCGCATACGATTGACGCGGTGCAAACGCCGCAGCAGGCGTATGAAGCTGCAAAGCAATTTGGAAAGTTTACAAGACTACTTGCGGATTTTGATGCAGGCAAGTTAAAGATCACAATTCCTGATTTTCACAATCTTTCTTTAAGGTATCAGCAATTTCTATGCGCATTAAAAAACGGAAATCCCGAGCGGGTGCAGCAATCGAGAGAGTTGATCCGGGATATAAATAATCACGCAGATATTGTTCAGCATTTTGAGCAAATTGAAATCAATCTTGAATTTCGTCTTCGGGTTATCCATCACGATACCAAGATCAGCAACGTATTATTCGATGAAAACAACAAAGGCATTTGTGTGATTGATCTCGACACCGTAATGCCCGGCTACTTCATCAGCGATGTAGGTGACATGATGCGAACGTATCTTTCTCCTATCACTGAAGAAGAAACAGACTTCACCAAGATTGAAGTGCGGGATGAATTTTACCAAGCCATTGTGCAGGGATATTTCAGTGAAATGGAAGACGTGCTGTCTCAAACCGAGAAGCAGCAATTTTTTTACGCCGGAAAATTCATGATCTACATGCAGGCGCTGCGCTTTCTTACAGATCATTTGAACAACGATGTGTACTACGGTGCGAAATACGAGAACCATAATTTTATACGGGCACAAAACCAGTCAATCTTGCTAAAGCGGCTTATCGAAAAAGAAAAAAGTTTATCTGGTATTCTGTTTAAATGATTAAAATGACAATTTGCCAATACGCTCCACAGAAAAGTGCAATACTTATTTTACTGCTCTGCGCTGTTCAGTTCACCCAGGCGCAGCAACTGCCCGTTGAACTGCAAACACCCGAAATTGTTTCGGTGAACCGCATGCCGATGCGGGCCGTCAGCTTTGCATTTGAAAACAAAGCGCTTGCTGAAAAAAATGAAAAGGAACATTCAGATTTTTTCCTCTCGCTGAACGGCACATGGAAGTTTCACTGGGTGCCGGATCCGCGGCAGCGACCCACTGATTTTTACAAAAAAGATTTTGATGATGCAGGCTGGAATAACTTTCCCGTGCCGGCTAATTGGGAGTTAAACGGCTACGGATTGCCGATCTATGTGAACCAGCCGTATGAGTTCACCGGGCATGCAAAACGTGGTGCGCAGCTTAATCCGCCTTTTGATATTCCTGTTGACAACAATCCTGTAGGCTCTTACCGCAAAAAGTTCACATTGCCTGTAAGTTGGAAGGATAGGCAGGTGTTCATTCATCTTGGCGCTGTAAAATCGGCATTCTTTATTTGGGTGAATGGCGAAAAGGTTGGCTACAGCGAAGACAGCAAGCTGGCTGCAGAATTTGACATCACAAAATATGTACAGCCCGGCGAAAATCTGGTGGCGCTGCAGGTTTATCGCTGGAGCGATGGCAGCTATCTCGAGTGCCAGGACATGTGGCGCATTTCGGGCATAGAACGCGATGTGTACCTATATGCAACTCCAAAGCTCGACCTGCGTGATTTTAAAATCAATGCAACGCTTGATGCTGTTTACACTCATGGTCTGCTGAATGTTTCAGCCACTGTTGAAAATTACCGTATTGATCAAAAAACACTCCACAGCAAGCCCGATACATTTTCGTTGGACATAACACTGACAGATGCCAACGGCACAATCATTTGGCAACACAGCAGCAGCCCGCAAACGCTTTTAGGAAACTACCACAAGCAATTAGTTTTTCAAACGCAAATTCACAATGTAAAACAATGGTCGGCAGAAACGCCGTATCTGTACACACTTTATTTCACGCTGAAAAATAAAAGTGGCGAACCCATTGAAGTAGTTCCGCAAAAAGTAGGCTTTCGCACCATCGAAATAAAAGGCAGCGATTTTTTGGTTAATGGCAAGCGAGTTTTTTTGAAAGGGGTTAATCGCCATGAGCACAATCCAAAAACGGGGCATGTGCTGAGCAGGGACGACATGCGCAGAGACATGGAATTGATGAAGAAGCTGAACGTAAATGCTGTCCGTCATTCGCATTATCCGCCCGATCCTTACTGGATGCAGTTGTGCGACGAATACGGTTTATACGTGGTGGATGAAGCCAATATTGAATCGCATGGACGCTCCTACGATCTGCAATATACTTTGGGTAACCAAAAACAATGGCGTGTGCCGCACCTGCAGCGCATTACACGCATGTATGAGCGGGACAAAAATCATCCGTCAGTTGTCACATGGTCCCTCGGCAATGAAGCAGGTAATGGACACAACTTTTACGAAGCGTACGATTGGCTGAAGCAGCATGATGTGCGTCCGGTGCAATACGAGCGGGCCGAATGGGATTACAATACCGATATGATTGTGCCGCAGTATCCCGAACCTGAGTGGCTTGAACGCTACTCCAAAAGCAAAGAACCAAGACCGCTGATCATGAGTGAATATGCTCACATCATGGGCAACAGTTTGGGCAACTTCAAAGAATACTGGGACGCTATTGAGCAGCATACAAAGCTGCAGGGGGGCTTCATTTGGGAGTGGATTGATCAGTCAATAGATACAGTAAAAAACGGCAAACGCATTACGGCTTACGGCGGCGATTTTCCGCTTGAAGGTCCTGTGCCGCACAATTTCAGCGATAATAATTTTTGCGTAAAAGGAGTGGTGACCGCTTACCGCCAGTTGACTCCGATGGCAATTGAAGTAAAAAAAGTTTATCAAAATATTTCAACCGTATTCACCGCAAATGAGCTGCTGGTGACCAACAAGTTCTTCTTTCGCAATCTGGAAAATATGCAATTGAACTGGGACCTGCTCGAAGAGGGCAAAGTGGTGAGAAAAGGGGTGATCCAAAATATAAACGCACTGCCACAGCAGACGGTTTCAATTCCATTTCAGCCAGAGCTGAAAAGAAAAGCAGGCAAAGAATATTGGCTTAATGTTCATTACACGTTGAAATCTGCGGAGCCGTTTTTGGAGAAAGGATACGAA
>JAEZJD010000151.1 GCA_023436425.1 Bacteroidota bacterium
ACGCTGTGCTGATTTTCTCCAGAACCGCCGTATCGGAAGTCTGTTTCCATCTCCAACTTCCTAACGTGGGATCGCCAGAGGGTTTGATGTACAAGTCGCCGTTTAAAATCCGCGACTTTATTTTCCCGGTATAACCAAATTTTGTAGTATACCTAAAGTCTTTTCCCAACAATTCGTAGGCAGTAGCGGCAGTTATCACTTTTAAAGTTGAAGCTGTTGCAAGTCCCACATCCGCATTTTTTTCAAAAAGCACTTTGCCTGTCTTGGCGTCAATAACGTACAAAGAAGTCGTCGCTACACGCAGTTGAGAGTCGGATTCAAAGCGCTGATATGCCTGTGTTAGCTTTTCCGGAATTGATTGAGAGTGGCAAACTGCGGCAGCAATTACGAATGCAGTTGAAAAGAGAAATTTTTGTATGTGATTGTACATTGCACTAAAATTAGTTGATAGCAATGAAAGAGGTGAATGCGGCGATTATTACCATTGGAGATGAACTGCTGATTGGCCAAACGATTGATACGAACAGTGCATTTATTTCACAAGAGTTAAATAAGATTGGCATTTGGGTAAAACGACGGGTGGCGGTTGGCGACGTGAAGGAGGAAATATTGGCTGCGTTTCAGCACGAGTCAAAAGATTGTGACATCATTATCATCACAGGCGGTTTGGGACCTACCGCGGACGATATCACCAAACCTGTTCTATGCGAATACTTCAATACGCAGCTAATAATAAATGAGGAGGCACTTGAGAATGTGAAAAGCATTTTCTCACGATCAAACCGGCCGGTTACAGAAAGAAATTTAAAACAAGCAGAAGTTCCTGCGTCATGCGATGTGCTGCAAAATGCCCGCGGTACTGCACCCGGCATGTGGTTTACTAGGGAGCAAAAGATTTTTATCTCGTTGCCGGGTGTGCCCCACGAGATGAAAGGATTAATAGCAAACAGCGTAATACCTAAACTGAAGAAACAGATTACATTGCCCGTTGTCGTGCATAGAACAATGCTTACGGCTGGAATTGGCGAGTCGCAAATTGCAGATCTGCTTGTCGACTTTGAACAATCTTTGCCGCCGCAGATCAAACTTGCCTATCTGCCGGCATACGGAATGGTGCGCCTGCGCCTGACGGGACGGGCAGAAGATAAAGATGTAATTGTCCGGGAAATTGAGCCGTCGTTCACTGCTTTGAAATCGCTGATGCACGAATGGATAATCGCGGATGAAGATGTTTCACTGCAACACGCTTTGGTTAAGCTATTGAAAGAAAAACAACAAACGCTTTCAACTGCCGAAAGCTGTACAGGCGGCTACATTGCGCATCTCATCACTTCTGTTTCCGGTTCATCCGAAGTTTTCAACGGAAGCGTAGTTGCATATGCAAATAAGGTGAAGGAGAATATGTTGCGTGTTGAAAAACACGTTCTGCAAAGTCATGGTGCAGTGAGTGAAGAAACGGTCCGTCAAATGTTAGCTGGAGCATTGCAAAGTGTGCAATCGGATTATGCGATTGCCACTTCTGGGATTATGGGCCCGTCAGGCGGCTCAGATGAAAAACCTGTGGGTACTGTTTGGATTGCAGTCGGCAATTCTAAAAACATTGAAACAAAGAAATTTCACTTCAGATTCGACAGAAACAAGAACATCGAATTGACAGCACATACTGCAATGGTAATGTTGTACCGCTTTATCAAAAACGGCAATAAATCCTAAAGCTTATTTTTGACTCGCAAACTTTAATTGAATTCTCATGCCGACAGTTGATCTGGTAATGCCCAAAATGGGCGAAAGCATAATGGAAGCAACTATCTTGAAGTGGCACAAACAGCCGGGCGATCAGATTCAAATGGACGAAACGCTGCTGGAAATTGCCACTGACAAAGTAGATACTGAAGTGCCATCCACAGCGGAAGGAACTGTTGAGGAAATATTGTATAATGTGAATGACGTAGTGCCGATCGGAAAAGTGATTGCCAGAATAAAGACAGGCACGGAAGTAAACGCTAGACAAGAGGCGGGAAACAACACTGCAGAGTCACAGGCCGGTGATTTCAATTTGCAAACTCCGAATACCAATCAGCAATCAGGCGATCGACAGTCTAGCCATTCACAATGGGAAATGGCTGGTGAAGTTTTCGACAACAAATCTTCAACTCCAAATCAGCAGGCAAGTACTCAAAGTCGTTTCTACTCACCACTTGTTCTAAATATTGCCCAACAGGAAGGAATATCCTTAAGCGAGCTAGAAAAACTTCACGGAACAGGCGCAGAAGGAAGGGTGAGCAAAAAGGACATTTTGCAATACGTAAGTGATCGGCGCAGCGGTAAAACCAGGCAGCAAGAGCCGGCAGTACCGGGCCACGGAGACAGACCGGAAAGCTCGCCGGAAGTGCACGCTTCGGAAAGGGATGAAAGTAGAATGCCCTCTACTGTGCAAACTTCTTACAGCGGCAACGTGGAAATTATCGAAATGGATCGCATGCGCAAGTTGATTGCGGATCATATGGTGCGAAGCAAACATACAAGCCCGCATGTAACAAGTTTCACTGAAGCTGATGTGACCAATCTGGTGATGTGGCGCGAAAAAGTGAAAAAAGAATTCGAAAAACGTGAAAGCACAAAAATTACGTTTACGCCTTTGTTTATTGAAGCTATTGTCCTTTGTATCAAAAAATTCCCTCTGATCAATAGCTCTCTTGATGGCGACAAGATCGTACTCAAAAAAGACATCAACATCGGTATGGCCACTGCACTGCCAACCGGTAATTTGATTGTTCCTGTAATAAAAAATGCTGACCAGTTGAATTTAGTTGGACTTGCAAAACGAGTGAATACGCTTGCAGACAGTGCCCGGAATAACAAGCTTCGTCCGGAAGATATTGCTGACGGGACCTTCACATTAACCAATGTCGGTACGTTTGGAAGTTTGATGGGAACACCGATCATCAATCAACCGCAAGTAGCAATTCTTGCAGTGGGAGCAATTAAAAAACGGCCGGTAGTGGTGGAAACGCCGCACGGTGACAGCATAGCCATTCGACACATGATGTATTTATCAATGAGTTATGACCACCGAATTGTGGATGGAAGTCTTGGTGCGACTTTCTTAACTGCCGTGGCGCACGAGTTGGAAAACTTTAACGGCGATCGGGATTTTTAAACTACGTCACTGCGCCAAAGGAAGTTTCTCAAACGTGAGTGTTTTACCCTTCTTTTTCACCAGATAAATGTATCCATATTCTGTCTCAGGTAAATCCGTCATCACCTGCCGGTTCATTAAAGTGTTCACGATATCGTCCACGGTATTCGAATGACCGACGACGAGAATGTTTTGCTTCATTTTAGAAATCTGCTCCGCCAATTCTTTCGATTTAGTGGCATCGTAAATTTCGATCGGCATACCCAGGTGTTTGCTCAGCGGCTGAACCGTTCCAATCGTTCGCATAAAGTTTGTCGAGTAAATGCGGCGAATGTGTTCACCATACAGCACCTTATCCAGTAGAATTGCTTGTTTCGCCCCTTCAGGTGAAAGGGGTACATCGCCTACCATTTGGTTAGAAGCTTTTTCTGCATGTCGAACAACAAAGTATTTCTGAGCGCCGCAAGAGGTGATGAAAAAAGCAGCGGCAATAACGATGAGTTTATACATATTCACGTGTGTTAACATTTTAAAGATAAACGGTATAGCATTTGAAATATCTAAAGAGTATATTTAAAAGTAAATCTTCGCTATGAAACAATTGTCTGAAACATGGTTTGCCGAAGGGTACATAGATTTCGAATTGAAAAAATATACACTGCTTGCATACCTGCAGGAGATAAATAAACATTTTGGCGAAAACAAACTTTATCCTCAGCTTTCGGATCTTGTATTCCATTACAATAACCTTGTCGCATTTAGAGAAAATAAAAAATTTCTGCAGGAGCATTTCCCAAAAAAACTCACGGGACTTCAAATTGAAAAGCTGCAGTTTCTGTACGAGCAAATGATTGATGATAATGATTTGATGGCGGAGCTCGAAGAAATCATCAACTATGCAGCCGGAGAAATGAAAACAACGTTGAGCAGTGGTGCTGAGATTTACGAATTCGTTGAGGAAAACCTTAGCATTGCACCCGTCGGTATCATCCCTTTGGACGTGCAGGAAGGGTATTTTTTTCTTAGCGCGGGTGGCAACAAGACGACGAGAGTTTATCAGTATCAGCTTTCCTTTTTTGAGAAGCACGATGAAAAATACCGCAGTATGAAAACTGCTTTTGTCGACCAACTGCAGCGTTCCATGATACATACATACGAAAACATTAAAACAGAGCTAATCCGCAACAGGAGCGAAATGCCGAATCCAGCCGTCTACTGCATCGAAACCGATCTGAGTTTTCCTGTGGAAGAAACTTTGTTGCCCATTGCAAAACGTTCTTTGGTAAAATACCTTACACCTGCCGCATAAAAAAACAAGATCAAGTAAGTGATAAAAAAAAGAGCCGGTTGACGGCTCCTTTTTGTTTTTGGTATTATTGAGAACGATTGATTATGGTTGTATTTCCAATCCCCACTCTTTTCCTTTTTTTACTGCAGGAATACCTTCGGTTATCCATTTCGCCGGCTTTTCACCTTTCAAAAGCCAATCGAAAAATTGCTGTTCACGTATTTGAATGTCCTTTCTGTTTTTTCTTTCCACCAGATTGTGTGCTTCGCCATTGTAGTTCAGCAACCAAACAGGTTTGTTGAGTCGGCGCATGGCTGTGAAAAATTCAATACCCTGATACCAGGGCACTGCGCCATCGGCGTCATTCGCCATAATCACCAACGGCGTTTTCACTTTTGGCAGATGGAAAAATGGAGAATTCTCAATATACAAATCAGGTCGCTGCCACGGCGTTGCACCAATGCGGCTTTGTGTTTTCTCATATTGAAATTGCCTGTTGGCACCGCTTTCCCAGCGTATGCCACCATAGGCGCTGAACATATTTACAACAGGTGCTCCCGCCCATGCAGCTTTGAACATGTCCGTCGCCGTTATAAGATACGCAACCTGGTATCCGCCCCAACTTTGGCCCTGTATGCCGATATTCTTTTCATCAACCCACGGATTTTTTGCAAGTGCTTTTGCACCGCTCACAATGTAGTTGTATGCATCTTTCCCGGGATGTCCGGTTGTGTAAGAAATGTCGGGAGTGAAAACAAGATAACCGCGACTCACAAAAAATGGAATATTCAGTCTGCTTGGCGTTGGAGAAGGAGCTGTGTAATTGTATAACCCGTCAGAAAGTTTTTCATAGAAGTAGATGAGCATCGGATACTTCTTTGTTGCATCAAAATTTTCCGGCTTGTACAAAATGCCGGTTGATTCTTTACCATCGAACGTTTTCCATTTGTATAATTCAGCTGTTCCCCAATTGTAATTTGATTGCTGTGGATTGATAGAAGACAATCTTTTTTCACCTGCGTCTGACATCACATACAGATCCGGAGATTGCTGATAATTTTCTTTTGTGTAGATCAAGGTCTTTGCGTTTCGTGCTTTTGCCAGTGCGCCATACGAATAGTTGCCAAAGGGAACCATGGGTTTAAACGTTTTGCTGTTCACATCAAATATTGCGTATGCATCGTTCTTTTTCGTTTCATCAAAAAGCCGGAAATACAGAGGCTTTGAAAAATCGATTGTGCGCTGTTCCGGATCGACACGTACGTTTCTCGCCGTCATTTTCGCAGCTCTTCCTGATTTGTTGAGCAGAATAGGCGCTTTTGTGCCGGTAGGATCAACTTTCCAGATGTCGTAACGGTCGTACACATATACGAATGAGTCGTTTTCAGCCCAACCCATCACGCCGTGCGATCTTGGATAATCAGGAACATCATTTTTTTCGTCATAAAGCGGTACTGTGATTTTCGATGTGATGTTTTTCAAAGTCTTTCCATCCCAAACGAAGTAATTTTTTAGCTTGTTGTCGTAAAGCAAAATGTACTTGCCGGTTGATGACGGATATACCCCACCTTCATGATTTCTTTTTATTAGCGTTTTTGCTCCTGTATTAACATCTACGGCATACACGTCGCTCATGTTCAATCCCCACTGACGTTGCACGCGTCTGCCGGTGTCGGTAACGGCAATGAACACACTTCCGTCACCTTCCGCAGTTTGAATAATGTTTGGGAAATCTTTAGAGCCGAGCTGCTCGAGGTGATTATTACCAAAATCGTAGACCGCCAAATAGCTGCGTCTTAGTTCATTCTGGAGGTTAAAAAGCTGCTGCGTTTGCAGGTAATCGTCCTTGTAATTCCAAACGTCGAGTTTAACCAGGTCGATATCAATCAAGGTGGTGTCTTTTGGTGGCTGAATGGGGGCAGTGCCAAACAATAAACGATTCCCGCTCTTGCTGAAACTCACGTTTCCGTTCTCACTCACAGTCATGCCCAGCTGCATGCCGACGGACTTTTTGTCAATTAATATTTTGGCGCTGTCGCCGCCTGTGAAAAGGTACAGCTGATAAAATTTTTGAAGCGCTTTTGTATTCGTGTCTCTTTCAGCAACGAAGGCTAATTTGCTTCCATCTTCCGTAAAAGTGAAACCCTTAAAATCGTTACCACCTTTTAGAATTGTGTCCAGCTTTTCCTTTGTCAAATCATAGATTACAACAGCATTTTTGCTGGATCGGTCTTTCGGATCTTTCGCTACTTCTAAGACGAGCTTTTGTCCGTATTTGTTGAAGTAGTAATCTGCAATGTTTTTGAAAAGTCTCTCTTTACCTGTGTTCAAATTGCGCAGAAACAAATCGCTTCCTTCAGCAGCTGCTGCAGCCGGCGATGGATCATCGTCTGCATCTTCTCCATCTCTGTTCCCGCCTTTGATGTTTTTGAGTTGCGTTACCAACTGCACCAGCGAGTCGATTTTCTTGTTAAGACTGTCCACTGTTTTTTGAGTTGGCATGCTTGCCGGCCGCATTGTTTGCGGGTCTTTTTCTTTGTGGTAAGCGAGCCAGCCGCCTGCCTTTTCAGGAGCTTTAAAAGATTTCACCTTAGCAACTTTTACCACATCGTCGCTGCCAAGTTGCAAAATGCCGATCGAATCTTTCGGTAAATCTTCTACCTTCTTCTTTTTTATTCTCGCATCCCGGGTGTCCTTGTACGGTGGTTTAATCTTAAAAACGATAAAGCGGCTGTCATCTGTGATTACAGAGTTATAACCACGCGGAATTAGTTTTTTGAATTTACCATCTACCGATTGTACAACCAGTTCTCCATCGCCTTCCTGCGGCGAAACTGTGTAGGCAATCCATTTACCGTCGTTGCTAACGTCGCGATCTGTGATACTTTGCCAGCCGTCGTACACTGTGTGGTCCAGCGGCTTTTTTTGAGCGAACAAAAAAATGGGAATAAGAAAAAAGAGTAAAAAAGAATATTTCATGGTTGTGACTTGTAATCGTCTAAAATAAGGGAATCAGCCCTATAGTTGGTTTGTTTTTCGGCCAATTAAGATGTCAGGTGGGGATCGATGATTTTTCTCCCGCGTCGCGCTTTCCACCACAGCGTGAATGTTTGCAGAAAGACCGCAAGCATGATTAGTGTGAACCCAAGAAAAAAACTCCAGTTCACGTCTTTGCTCTCGCCAAAAACAATAAACGCCAAAGCAATGCCGTAAACCGGCTCCAAAATAAAAGAGAGGTTTACGGTGAATGCGCTTAGCTTTTTCAGTGCCCGGGCGCTTAGTTGAAATGCCAGAACGGAACATATCCAAGACAAAAACAACAACCACAACCAGTCTTTAGTGTCCGGAAAAATGTAGTTGGTAGGAAACTGCTGCAGGTAAAACGGAATAACGAACGAGAGCGCAATACATCCGCCTGTGAGTTGATAAGTAACCACCGTTTGCGGATTTATTCTCTGAACAAATTCGCGGATGAGAATTATAACTATCGAGATGAGAATTGCCGATATGACGCCAAGGAGTATGCCCGCTTTGTATCGCGGATCGAAATGGAAAATGATGTATATCCCCACTATCACCAATACGCCTAAGAACAGCTCAAGCGGAATCAAACGCTTTCTGAAAAACAGCGGTTCGAGAATAGCGGTAAAAAATCCGACTGAGGAAAAACATACAAGGGCTACAGAGACATTTGCCGATTTTATTGATCCGTAAAACGTCACCCAGTGCAATGCCGCCAAAAATCCAATCGCTGATATTTTGATCATGTCCGAAAAACTTATTCGCTGCAACTTTTTTGTGAATGAAAAAAGAACCCACATAGTAACAGAACTGATCGCAAGACGGTACCAAACCAACAAACCTTCATTCAGGTCAATCAATCGTCCTAAAATGCCTGTGAATCCAGCCAAAAAGATGGACGCATGCAGCTGAAGCAAAGCTTTTTTCATGAACGGCAAAAATATAGCACTGCTTTTTGGTAATATTTACAATGTGATAAGTGAAGAATTGTAATAAGTTTGATCGGTATACAAATTCAAAAAACCTGCATGGAAACAGAAGGTCTGAACAATAAGTCTCTTCCGGAAAATTCATCATCTCCTGCGCCGATTATTAGCATCAGAAATTTATATAAAAGCTATGGATCGAAACACGTGCTTAAGGACATCAATTTGGAGGTGTATCCCGGTCAGGTAATTGGCTACATTGGCCCGAACGGCGCCGGCAAAAGCACCACTGTAAAAATTCTTTGCGGACTGATTACCGATTACGAAGGCGAAGTAAACATCAAAGGTTTTGATCTGAAAAAAAACACCCTTGATGTTAAAAGAATTATTGGCTACGTACCGGAAATAGCCGAAATGTATGATGTGCTTACGCCGATGGAATATCTTCAGTTTAGTGGTGCGTTGTACGGAATGGATGAAGACCTGTGTCGCGAAAGAATACACCGCATGATGAGGGCTTTCGATCTTCACAACAACATTGATCAGCGGATGGATAGTTTTAGCAAGGGCATGCGACAAAAGGTGCTGCTTGCTTCCGGATTGCTGCACAATCCCGACATTATCATTTTAGATGAACCGCTCAGCGGGCTTGACGCAAACAGCGTGATCATCATAAAAGAGTTAATTAGCAAACTCGCAGACGAAGGGAAAACTATTTTTTATTGCAGCCACATGATGGATGTGGTGGAAAAAGTAAGTGACCGGATCGTATTGATTGATGAAGGGAGGATTATCGCCAACGGAAGTATCGGCGATCTCAAACAGCAGGAAGAAAACAAGTCTCTGGAACAAATTTTTGCAAAACTCACAGGCAAGGACTCATTGTCCGTAACGGCAGATGAACTTCTCCGGGCTCTTGATAATTAGGCATTCGGTTTTATGAATATCATCAACAAAGGCTTTTTGAAATTGGCGCTTGCGCCTGTCGGTTTTTACAATCGAATTGGTGTGGACGCCCATCAGCTGCGGTGGATATTAACAACAAAGCTGGTAATGGATGATCGTCGTACGGGTGTGTTGGCGCAGGCGAGAAGGAAAAACAATAATCGTAAAGTTTCACTTGCCACTTTGGGAATTATGTTTATGAGTGGACTGCTCGGCGTGTTTTTTTTGTTTGCTTTCTCTGTCGGGAACGAAATGGTCACCCCGCTAACGA
>JAEZJD010000154.1 GCA_023436425.1 Bacteroidota bacterium
TGCCTTTCTCATCCGACGCAATAAAACCCGGCAAAAGGAAAAGCTTTTTTGAAGCAGACCCAATTTCCTCCTGAAGCTTTTTGCTCGTAAGCGGAAAGTTTACCGTTGCTCTTGTGAAGTTTGAATCAGTTACAATGCATTTCCTTGCATCAATCCAGCAGTTTTCCAGTCCTTCTGAGTTGAAGTACACGGAAATGATTTTCGAAGAAATCAATTCACCGTAGCTCACAAGTTTGTCGCGGGTTCTGTCCGACAATTCGCTCAACAGGTTTACACCATTGCACAAATCCTCTACTTCGTGAAACTGTTGCACAACCCAACTAAGAATACTGCTTTGTTCTGTAATCGGTAGTAATTCTTTTACGACTTCAATATGCTGCTGAATCAATTGTTCAATGGCAGCGTTATATTCTGAATCGTTTTCCAATGCGCGGTTGCCGCATTGCAACAGTTTGTCTGTTACTCCGCTGAAAGCCGAGACCACCACTGCCATTTGTTCGGTCGAATCTTTTTTGTTGACTATTTGTTTTACCTGCCGGATATTGCTTGCATTCGCGACAGATGTGCCGCCAAATTTTAAAACCTGCATCCCTTTGCTTTTTGAATGAAAAATCGTTCTGTTTGAATTGTAGCCGAAGCCCCGTTGGTGATATGACATTTACAACCCCTGAGGGGTTGTTGTGTTTGTTGTTGTGGTAGTAGTGAAATGTGCTACCGCGCAATTGATAATATGTATTGAAAAGACTTGCACAACCGATGATGCACAAGATATAAATTAGTTTGAATAAAAAAAATTGGCTCAGGGCCAATTTTGTCGTTTATGTCATTGTGCTGCTTTTGTACCGATATTCAGCTACAATGCGGAAAACTGGGAGGACTATTTCGCGTTATCTTCTGTCGTCCTTTTCAAAAGTCTCCGCAGCTTCTTTTGCTGTGGATCCACTTCTCCCATGTGAGCTTAGCTCTTTTGTCTGATAGTTATTCCACTCATCACCCTGCTGCGGATTTTCAAAGTCGGTGTTTTGTTGTTGCTGTTGTTCTTTGCTGCGCGAAGTATCATTGTTCTGATTGCTTCTGTTGTCGTTTGTTGCCATAATTAAGAGTTTACGATGAAACAACAAAAAACATGCTGTTATTGGTGCAGCTTGTCGATCAACTTCTTTAAGGTGAGATTAAATCATTCGTTCTTAATTTTAACGCCTCATAACCTTGCCTATGCCATCAAATGCAAATCGACAATTTCTCGATTTCGAAAAGCCGATTAAAGATCTGATTGACGAAATAGAAAAATTAAGGCACGCAGCAGAGCACAAGAAGATTGATTACACGGAGATGATCGCTAAGCTCGATGAACAAATTGTTGAACGACGCAGGCAGATCACACAAAATCTTACATCATGGCAAAAGGTGCAACTGAGCAGGCATCCCGACCGACCGTACACGTTGAAGTACATCGAGAAGATGACAAGCAACTTTGTGGAATTGTATGGCGACAGAAATGTGAAGGATGATAAGGCGATGGTTGGGGGTTTTGCGATGCTCGATGGCGAAACTGTAATGTTTATTGGGCAGCAAAAAGGAATCAATACGAAGACGCGGCAGATGCGCAACTTCGGAATGGCAAATCCGGAAGGTTATAGAAAAGCATTGCGCCTGATGCGACTCGCAGAGAAATTCAATAAACCAATTGTCACGCTGATTGATACACCGGGAGCTTATCCGGGTCTTGAAGCGGAAGAACGAGGACAGGGAGAAGCAATCGCACGGAATATTTATGAAATGATCCGTTTAAAGGTTCCGGTTGTCTGCGTAATCATTGGTGAAGGTGCTTCAGGCGGAGCGCTGGGCATTGGTGTAGGCGACAAAGTTTTAATGATGGAAAACACGTGGTATTCCGTTATTTCTCCGGAAAGTTGCAGCTCTATTTTATGGCGTAGTTGGGATAAGAAAGAAGTGGCTGCCGAGCAGCTGAAACTAACTGCCGACCACATGAAAAACTTTGGTCTCGTTGATGACATCATTCCTGAACCGGCGGGAGGCGCACACTGGGACTATGATGAAGCAGCTTCATTATTAAAGGGACGTTTGATTGCTACTATCAAAAATCTGAAAGCCATTTCGCCGGAGCAGAGAATCACTGATCGAATCAATAAATTCGGCAAAATGGGCTTTTATCAGGACACCGATGTTTCCGAGTCGCACGAGAAACCGGTTGAACAACAAAATTTTCAATACTAAATAAAATCCCCTCGGGGGTACAGCGGTAAACATGTCATTAAGAGATACGTTAAGAGGAACAGGAGTGGCACTTGTAACACCTTTCAATGAAGACAAATCAATTGATTACGACAGCTTAGGCAAGGTGATAAATTTCGTGATTGAAGGTGGTGTGCAATATGTCGTCACATTAGGTACAACGGGAGAAACACCGACGATCACCAAGGAAGAAAAAAAAGAACTTATTGAGTTTACATTTACCGTCGTAGAAGGAAGGGTGCCCGTAGTAATTGGCATTGGCGGCAACAACACAGCTTCGGTGGTTAAGGAAATTGAGACGTTGCCAACTGAAAAGGCAACGGCGATATTGTCTGCAAGTCCTTACTACAACAAGCCATCGCAGGAAGGTATTTTTCAGCACTATAAAGCGTTGGCAGCAACTACACCAAAGCCAATAATCTTATACAATGTGCCGGGTCGCACAGGCAGCAACATAGCGGCATCAACAACTATTCGACTGGCGAAAGAGATAGAAAACATTGCCGGCATCAAAGAGGCGAGTGGCAACATGATGCAGTGCATGCAAATACTTCAAGACAAGCCTGAAGAATTTATGGTGGTAAGCGGCGATGACAACCTTGCTCTCCCGCAAATTGCCTGTGGCATGGACGGCGTGATCAGCGTTGCCGCCAACTGTTTTCCGAAAGATTTTTCTGCTATGGTGCTTGCGGCGTTGGACAATGATTTTGAAGCAGCGAAAGCCCTTAACGATAAGATGTTGCGAGGGTATGAACTGTTATTTGCAGAAAACAATCCTGCCGGTGTGAAAGCTTTTCTTACCGAATTGAAAATTATCAAAAACGAGTTGCGATTGCCGCTGGTGCCTTTGAGCGAGTCAGTATATCAACACGTTAAATCTTTTATGGCAGATTATCAATAATTGCAGCTCCGGGAGGGTCTGCGGCTTTCCCATTACGTTTTTTGCATTCGTTTGTCGTGCACAAACGTCTGTTGGAAGGTGTAGAGGCATGTTCTTGTTCACAATCAATTTGTTCGACCGTGATGATGGAAAATTTCACCAAATAGAACCCCACAAATCAAGACAGGGAGCTGCAAAAATTCAACGGATAAGCACGGCACTACAATTGAATTGTACAGTGATATGTTTGAAAATAATTTTTCCGGGACAGGTTGGGTTGGAGAAGAATTTGGCAATACAAACCAAAAGATTATTGTAGAGCACGGTGCCATGCTGCGCGTGCAAGCGGAGCAAGTGGCAGATTATGCTCTACTGAATGCAATTCAAACCACGGCAAGCAAAAACGTCCAAATTCTTGATACTGCTTTTTTTATTCCGCAACTGAACCGGCACCGGCGAATTTGGATTTATTTGCCTGAATCCTATCACACAACTAAAAAGAAATATCCGGTAATCTACATGCAGGACGGACAGAACGTGTTTGATGCTGCAACTTCGTTTTCAGGAGAGTGGGGCGTGGACGAAGCGCTTGATACATTAAGCCAACAAAATACTTCAGAATCTATAGTGGTGGCGATTGACAATGGATTAGACAAGCGGGTAAACGAATATTCGCCGTTTGATAATTCGCGTTATGGGAAGGGAGAAGGAGATGCTTATGTCGACTTCCTTGTGCAAACGCTGATGCCATACATCAATAAACATTTTAGAACGAAAAGGAGCAGCAAATACACTTACATTGCCGGCAGTTCTATGGGTGCGCTGATAAGTTTGTACGCTATTCTTAAATACCCGAATAAATTTGGTGGTGCCGGTATTTTTTCTCCAGCATTTTGGATAGTGCCGCAACTGAAGGGTTACGCTGAAAAGCAGGCAAAAAAAGTGAAAGGCAAAATATACTTTTTCGGTGGTCAGCAGGAAGGCGAGGAAATGATCGCTAATATGCTTGCTCTTGTTGATACGTTTCACCAAAAGTCGAAGGCGGTGGTGGAGACGGTTATCAGGGCGGAAGGAAAGCACGATGAATCCACCTGGCGGGATGAATTTCCGCTCTTTTATAAATGGTTGATGAATACGGAACAATAATCGTTATCCAAAAGCAAATTGCTTTAGCGCAAGAGAAATAAAATCAATGAATTTCGTAAGTGTTACCTTCTATTGCAAGTTCAGCGGCAGGAAAAACTTCTCTTGTTTCAAACAAAAAAGATTCAAGCGTACTATACTTTGAGCTGAAGTGACCAATCAATAATTTTTTAACCATTGCTTTCCTTGCTATCTCTGCCGCTTGCTTCGTTGTTGAGTGAAAGCGCTCTTCTGCCTTGTCTCTCAAATTATCGAGGTAAGTTGTTTCGTGGTAGATCATGTCAGCATCGAAAATGTGTGGAATTATTGTTTCATCATATTTTGTATCGGCGCAGAAGGCATACTTTTTCCCCCGCTCCGGAGCTGATGTAACGGAGTCGTTTGCAATAACTTTTCCTTTTGGTGTTATATAATCTAGTCCATTTTGAAGACTGGTGTAGAAGCTCACCGGAATTTCCAATTCCCGAATTTTATCGATAAGCAACTTTCTTTTGCTGTGCTTTTCTTCAAACAAAAAGCCATAGCACTCAATTCGATGGTTGGTTCGGAAGCAACTGATTTTAATCTTCTCATCATCTACCAAAACACCTGGCTCACTTAACGTGTGGAAGTGAAGAGGATACGACAGTGAGCTATCAGCAACATTTAGCTGCATTTCAATAATCTGCTGCAGTGGCGCAGGCGCAAAAACGTGCAACTCTTGTTTATGCGACAGCAGACTAAATGTGTTGATCAACCCCACTAAACCGAAGTAGTGGTCGCCATGCAAATGAGAAATGAAGATGTGCGATATTTTGCCTCTTCGCACTTTGTATTTTATCATCTGTATTTGCGTGCCTTCGCCACAATCTACCAGGTAATTTGTTCCGTCGTGTGAAACCACCTGGCTTGTTGGGTGCCTGTTGAATGCGGGTACAGCCGAATTGTTTCCAAGTATAGTCACCGAGAGCATTGTACAAATTTAAGCAGTAGATGTTGCAGGTTTTGTTGCCTAATATTTTAACGAGCAAATTTCGCCAGCGAACGTTCAATCTTTGAAAGATAACTTTTGCCAAAAAGCAGCAGATGAATTAACAGCGGGTATAGGTTACAAATTTCCCATTGCTCCTCATAATTTGTCGGCAATGGAAAGTGATAATTGTATGCGTCGTAAAACTGCGAACGAAATCCACCGAACAATGTGGTCATCGCCACGTCAACGGATCGATGCCCGAAATAAATTGCCGGATCAATCAGAACCGGTTCTTCATTTTCGTTGCACATGAAATTTCCGTTCCATAAATCGCCGTGGACTAGCGAAGCTTTCGCATCCGATTCAAACAATTGTCCGATTTGTAGATACAACTTTTCAAATTGAAAAACATGATTTGCAGAGAGCAAATTTTTGGAAGAGCATTGATTTACCAAGGGTTTCAACCTTTCATTCACGAAAAAATCGCTCCAGTTGTTGTGCGGTTGATTGCGTTGCGGTACACTGCCCATGTAATTGTCCTCACCCAATCCAAAAGTTCCGGCGGTTATGTGATGCAGAGCAGCCAACTGTTCTCCGAATTTTTTCCAAAAAGCTTCTGTTCTTTGCCCTTCATCCACCCATTGCAGAAGCAAGGTTTGTTTGCCGCCGGATTCAAAGCAGTCGATTACATCAGGGACTTTTATAGCTCCATGCTTTTTTATCATTTCTAATCCGTTGCTTTCTTTTTGAAACATCAACGGATATCGTGCTGCATCATTGACTTTGCAAAAAACCTGACCCTCCGAAAAAGCTACCTTGTAACATTCATTTATACACCCGCCGCCTACTTTCGATAACTGCGCCCGATAAGCGCCGGGATACAAATGTTCAATATGTTTTTGGATAACTGACTGGATCTGTTCTCCCATCTTACACCTTAATGTATATCTTCTTCTTATCGAGCCAATAGCACACAGCCCACATGAATAGAATAACTGTTAATGCAAAAAGCAACGACCCAATCCTTGGATCGCCAGGAATAAACTTGTATAGTCGTTCATACGCAAAGTTCCATGGGCTGATGTATAAAGGATCTCCGTGAGCATTCAGACCATTCGGAATGCGAATGAGCCGCAAACCACGTGGCAGGAAAGCACTAAGTGCGAAAACGAACAGAGCGTTTTTGCCAAATACGTCGAAGAATCTTGTGACCCAATTTCGCACCTGCTTCACTTCAATGGAATAGATCATACTTGCAAGAATTGCTATTGCCATTCCCGTCGTAACCAGCACGTATGAACTTGTCCAAATTCTTTTGTTCACCGGAAACTGCAAACTCCAGGCATACCCTGCAACAAGAAAACCAACAGCAGCTACAAACAAAATTGTAAGCGTCTGATAAATTTCAAATCCTTTTACGGCGCTATCCTCCATCTGCTCGATATGCTTGCCTCTTTTACGGATGTAATCCCCAACTAAAAAACCAAACAGCACATTTACAATGGCCGGAATGGTGCTCATCAGTCCTTCGGGATCGAAAGGTCGTGTCACACCATTTACAGTATAAGACTCTCCGCCATACATGTGGGGCTTTGTAAGAATTGCCTCATCTATGGGGTTTCCAAAAAAGCCGACTTTGCTATAAGGATCAATAGCATCGCCCAGAGAATAAGTAAGAAGCCAGTAGAGCAAAAGTAAAATCAAACCAACGAGGAAAGCGCCACGAGCCTTTAAATAATAGCAAATAACAGAACCAAAAAAATAGCATAGTGCTATTCGCTGTAAGACTCCAAGCACTCTGATGCCGACGACATTCCCTTGTGAATTCACCCAAGTCCAGCCG
>JAEZJD010000233.1 GCA_023436425.1 Bacteroidota bacterium
TGCCGAAGTAGCCGAAGACGAATTATTTGTGGACAGGTGGGACAATGGATTTTGGAAACTAAAATTGAAAAATGATAGGATCATCTCTAAAGTTTTTTTCAACCGCTATAAAACAGCAGCAATCAATTCAACATCGTCGTTTGGAAAGTCCGGTAACAATAACTTTTTGATGGCTGGCACGGAAAACATCTATCTGCTGAATAGAGACGGTATACTCGACCAAACTTCCATTCAATCGGTTTGTGATATTCCTGTACAGGTAACGAGCCTCGCTTTAGACCGAAAAAACAAGCGGGTGTTTTTGGGTGGAAATACCGAAGGAATCTTTCAGATTCGATATCAGATCGAAAACAACAAAGTTCTATACCAACTGGAAAGACATTTCTCAGCTAAAGACGGACTAACGGACCAATACATACGCAGTCTTCTTTTCGATTCTAAAGGTTATTTGTGGGCAGGAACGAGATACGGAGGCATTTACCAGATTTCTTTAACCGATACTCCCGCAGTTATTCATCACATCAATAGTAACAATGGACTACCCTGCACACGTGTAACTGACATTAGTGAAGAAGCAGGTAAGTCTTTATGGTTTGCAACATGCAATGGTGTTCACAGATATTTTTACGACGGTAAATGGGAACATTATGATGTGAGCACGGGGCTGTTGAATTCCGAGATATTTTCCATCGCTTTAGATACTGCAAAAAAAATTGCCTGGGCTATGTCTACGGAGGGTGTTTCGGCGATTAATTATAGTGCGCATGAAAACAAAGCGCCTCCGCCTCTTGTAAGTTTTACCGGCATAGATGTTCTGGGAAAGCCGGATACGATCGCTTTGTATGGCACAGCGAAAAAAATGACTTACGGCTCGGAACAAAATTCGATAAGTTTTCACTTCTCCGGCGCCAGCTTTATCGACGAAAAAAAAGTTCGTTACAAATATATTTTAGATGGCTATTCTACCGCTTGGAGCGAAGCCACGCCAAATAACAATGTGACTTTCGCTTCATTGCCAGCTGGAGATTACGTATTCAAAGTAATTGCTCAAAATGCACAAGGCACCTGGAGTAAGCCCGCACAGTTTTCCTTCAAAATAGTACTTCCCTTTTATGAAAGAACGTGGTTTTATGTTTTGATAATCGCCACTGCTCTGCTTTTGTTTTATCTCATTCAGAATTATCGCCTACGGCAAAAAGTAAAGCTTGAAAAACTGCGGTTCAGCATTGCCCGAGATCTTCACGATGATATCGGCTCAGCCCTGGGAAGCATCAATATTCTAAGCAAAACCGCTACACGAAAAATGGAGAAAGCAGCAACTAATGAGGAGATTATCGGGACGTTTCAAAAAATCGGAAGTTCAGCGCAGTCCACACTCGAGTCTATGGATGACATCATTTGGGCTATCAATCCGCAAAAAGACCATTGGAGTGATTTGTTGATTCGCATGAAGGAGTACGCTATTCCGCTGGCAGAAGCCAACGACATTAACGTGGTAATGAATGTGCATGCAGACGACTACAACAAACTGCCCATGCAGCTGCGAAGAAACATTTTTTTGATCTTTAAAGAGAGCTTCAACAATGCAATTAAACATTCGGGATGCAAAAACATAGAAGTGCGTTCTTCAGTCGTTCACAATACTTTTCATTTGAAGATAAAGGATGATGGATCGGGCTTTGATCTTGGTCAGCAAACCAGCAGAAATGGATTAAAAAATCTGCAACAGCGGGCTGCGCTTGTTGATGGTACTTTGCAAATTACTTCTACAAATGCCAACGGAACCTCCATCCATCTTCAGTGTCCCCTCAGATGAATATATGAGTTGCGGTATGCTGAAATGCGTGTTAGTAATTGCTAACTTTCTGTTTTCTTATGCCGATCAAGATTGCTTTGTGCGAAGACAATGAACACTTCAGGGAAAGCCTGAAACAATTTATCAACGAGACGCCGGGGTACGAGGTCACGTCGACATGCGACAACGCTGAAAATATTTTGCATGACCTGCAAACGCAAACCCCTGATGTGGTATTGATGGACATTGATATGCCGGGAATAGATGGCATAAAAGCGACCGCACTGGTAAAGTCGCATTTTCCGTCTGTGAATGTGCTCATCCTTACTGTGTACGATGATGATCAAAAGATTTTCAATGCTATTCTCTCCGGCGCGACAGGTTATATTTTAAAGAAAACTCCGCCAGAAAAGATTCTTGAATGCGTGCAGGAAGTGTACGATGGCGGAGCATCGATGAGTGCGTCGATCGTGAAAAAGGTTTTAAGTTTTTTCAGTCAAAATCCCTCGACCGGCGAGTATGCATTGTCGCCACGAGAACTTACAATTTTAAAGTGCCTTGTGAATGGTGATAGCTACAAAATGATTGCAGACAATTGCAACATTAGCATAGGCACTGTCAGGTCTCACATCACCAATATTTACAAAAAGCTTCATATCAATTCCAAATCGGAAGCAGTAGCCAAAGCTTTGAAGGAAAAGCTTGTATGAACAGTAAAAAGGCAGCCCTAAAAAGGACTGCCCACACATAAGAATGACTACTAGGGATTTAACGGGGGAGTAAAATCCCAAAATCAAAGAAAACATTTGTCCCGGCATCTCACAATCGGATATTTATATGGGTGCCACTCAATATCATATGTTTATATGATTGCCCTGCACACCTAATTAATGCACATTTGGAATACATAAGAATGATTCACCGGCGACTTCGATCGGTGAACAATCAGCACTACTCTTACAACACAAACACACCACTTATGAAAAAATTACTTCTTTTTTTACCGTTTGTTTTTATTGTGGGTGCCACTAACGCCCAGATTTTGAAAAAGATTGCTGACAAAATCGATCAAAAAGTTAATCAGCGGGCCGACCAAAAAGTAGATCAGAAAATTGATGAGGCACTGGACAAAGCAGAAGGCAAGACAAAAGTGAAAACAGCCGATGGGAAAATAAAAGACGAAACAGATGCAGATGGAGAAACAAAATCAAAGGTAAAAGGAAACACTGCCGGGTTACAGGCATATTCCAAATACGATTTTGTGCAGGGAGAAAAGGTGATCGCTTATGAGGATTTTGCCCGAACGGATGTTGGAGATTTTCCGACGAACTGGAACACGAACGGCTCTGCAGAAGTTGTAACGCTAAATCAAAAAGAAGGAAAATGGCTTAAAATAAATAAGCAGGGCGTGTGGTTGCCCGAGTTCATCACGAATCTTCCTGAAAACTTCACATTGGAATTTGATCTTGGCGCAAGTCCGGGTTTTTCGTCCGACTTTTTCAATGTCAATTTCGGAAACCCAAAAGACCGCGATAAAGATTATGCGGACTTCAACCACTACACCACTTATCGCTACGGCTACGCTGTGCAATTACAACTAAGGCCGCATCCAAATGGCGTTCGCGGCGAAGCACACATAACCGGATCAGCAGACGGAAACTACAATGTAAACAACGAAGCTGAAATTTATAACTGGTATTCGGATAAAGACAATTTCGCACACGTTTCCATGTGGCGCCAGGGCCAACGCCTGAGGGTATACCTAAACGGCGCCAAACTATTTGATCTGCCAAAGGCTTTTCCGGCAGAAAGCAAATTCAACATGGTGAACTTTGCATTTTATGGTGCAAATCATCCGGAAGATTACTACATCTTAGGTAATCTGCGACTGGCTGTGGGAGCACCCGACACAAGAAGTAAACTGATAACTGAAGGAAGGTTTGTCACAAGCGGCATTTTGTTCGACGCTAACTCTGATAAACTGAAACCTGAATCGTACGGGGTGTTGAAACAAATAGCCGATGCGTTGTCAGAAAATGCGAACGTAAAAGTGAAAATAATCGGCCACACAGATAGCGACGGCGAAGATGCAAAAAACCTGGATCTCTCCAAGCGCCGCGCTGCTTCCGTAAAAATTGCTCTGTCCACAGAATTTAAGATCGATCCATCGAGAATGGAAACCGACGGAATGGGCGAATCAAAACCAATTGCTGCTAACACAACTGCAGAAGGCAAAGCTCAAAACAGAAGAGTAGAATTTGTCAAAATGTAGAGGTCTGTAAACTGGAGAACCGCCTTTCGAGGCGGTTTTTTGCTCAGTTCCTTTGTGCGTTCCTCGTTTTGCCTGCGAAAAATTAACTGTGCAACTTTCTTAAACTTCAACACTGTTTATGAAAAAAATTGTAACCATTCTTATTGTCGTCGCCTGCATGGCGACAAAATTTGTCGACATCCTACAATCACTTGGTATCAACAAAACAGAAGCCGAACAAAACATCTGGGAGGTGCTTGCTGAAAAAGCATTCATTTCCCAAGACAAAGAAGCGATCGTAAAAAAAGCGCGAAAGCTCTCCACCGACATGCAGGTGAAGGGAGTAAAAGAGCTGTTTGCAATCAGTAAAGAATATTTCAACTCCACAGACTTTTTAGCTTCTTACAAGAAAAAAAGAGAGGAGCAGGAAGCTGCCATGCTCGAGTCAATGCCGCAGCTAACAAAGGCGCAGCTGCAACAGCAAATAAAAGAATCAAAAGCACAGGGAATTGAAATCGATTATTATCCTGAGAATTCAAAAGAGCTGATTAAAGACCGGTTGAAATACTTTATTGAGCTTTCTTCCACTGTAGATTTTTCCGCTAAAACTCAAGGGAGCAGAAAAACGTTTGTGAATCCCGAGTACGAAGAGAAACCTTCCGATTGGAAAATGTGCTACCGTGCAGGGAAAGAAGTGATCGAAGCAGCACGTCAGGAAGCACAAAGATGGTTGAATGAAATGCACTAATCAACTGCAACTACATATGAAAACGCTGGTAATAGTGATTTTACTGCTTCCGATGTTAGGGCTGGCACAGAAAAAAGCGAACCAAGGTGATATCAACAAGGCCAAACAGATGCAGGCAGAGATGCAGAAGCAAATGGAAAAAGAGCTGAAAGAATTGGAAGCCACCGATCCTGAAGCGGCTAAAATGGCTAAGCAAATGATGCAGGGTGCTATGAATAAAATAGCATCGCAGCCGATGCCGAAGAACTTCAGCATGCCGCAAAGCCGACCGTTTGGTGAAAAAAATACTGCCGCAATTCAGGCGATGAAGGACAAACCTTTATCCAAAACTGAGTTGCAAAGTTTTCTTTCAAACCTGCAGACAGAAGCAAAAAAGAACATTGATGCCGCTACTGTTCAATTTGTGCAAAAGCAAATTGCAAGCTTCAATGGAGATGCAGAAAAGATCGCATCTGCTTCGATCATCGCATGGTACAATTCATCTCCTGAGCAGGCAATTTTACTTGCTATCAATGCTTCATCAACAAGACCCGATAATCTTGTTGCATTGAATAATCTTGCTTCGATGCTCAATCTTGGCGGTGCAGAATTCGAAGCCGTTCCTCTGTTGAAAACAGTGCTTTTTCGATTGCCATATAATCCTATTGCCCTTAATAACATCGGACAATCCTATGCACGATTGGGTATGTTCGATTCGTCCATGCACTATCTCAGCGCTTGCCTAAAGTTAGCTCCACACCATCCGGAAGCAAACAATACGGCGGGGCAAATAGAAAAGCAAAGAGGAAATGATGCAAAAGCGGCAGAGTATTTCAAGAATTCATTGAAAGGAGCATTTAATGAAGCTGCAGCAGAAAGTTTAAGAGGCGAGCAAGAGCACACAAACTTCTCCAAATTAATTCGACCGCGGGTTAATTTCCCGGCATACTTCAATCCAAACAAGTATCAGCTTCCTGCACAAAGTGAAGTTGTTACCACTGCTGCCGCCGTTAAGCAAAAGGTTGAAGAGTTTCGCAGTCTTATCAATAACACAGAAGAAAAGTATTCATTGCTGAAGAACATGGAAGAGGACGTTGCAAAGCAGCAGATGCAAAAGCAAGTTGCAACTATCATGAAAAATCCCGGCGGGCCAAACCCTTTTATAAAACCTTTTTCCAAGTTAGCAATGTACATGTTGGGTGAGTGCACTATGAGAATTGCAGCAGAAGGTTCAATGATCGACAACTATGTGCAGCAAAAAGAATTCGAACTGAAAGCTTTGAGGCAGGACTTTGAAAATCAACTGGAACATTTAACACCCGACAGTACCGTCATTGATGCATGGGAAGGCGGACACGGAACGGCAAAAACGGTTTCCTGCCACCTAAGAAACGAAACAACAAATGCTTACCTCGCGAAAGCAGCTGCCATCAACAGAGATATTCAAACAAAAAAGCTCCGCTTCGTCAAGGGAGTTTATGAAGATATTTCATATTGGGGATATTTAGCAGGGGTGAACAAACATAATTGCGATGCAGCCTATTATGGAGCAATCACTCAGTACTTATCTGCGCTGGACAACATTGCACGTTACTATGAGATTATACTTCCGAGCTGCAACGCAAACGAGTTGGCAGCGAAAGAGTCTGAAGGCGACGAACCTGTAAAGCCGGAATGTCCGTTTGATATCAACATTCCTTTCCTTGTGGGAAAAATTAAGTTGAATTGTGAAAAATTTTCTTTTGAAGGTGGAGAAGGAGTTGTTTTCAAGTACGAAAAAGATTTCGAATCGGGACAATCAACAATGAGTTTGGGTGCCGGTCTCGATTTTGAAGTTGGAACAGACTTCCTCGGCGCTTCGGGTAAGCTAAGTGCGGGTGCTTCTGAATCCTTTTACATTACGTTCGATGCAAACAACAATGTTACGGATGCGGGACTTTCCTTCGAAGCAAATGCAGAGGCAGCAGCAGAGGCAACAGTCGAAATTGGTAAAGAAGGAGTTGGCTCTATATCAAAAGAAATTGGCAGCACGTCGGTCGGCGGTTCAGCCGGTTATAAGATCGGTGTCAATTCAGGGCTGTCGATGGATGGCGAAGTTCATTCAGGTCCTCTGTCAAATGTTTTCACTCCAAGATCATTCAAGCTGTAACGATGAAGCAAACATGTTACACGTTATTTCTGAGCTTGTGGCTCAGCATAACCTTAGCAAAGGCACAGGGAGTGGATTGGGAGAGAAATGAACCCGGTAAACTTTTTTCAATCGGACATAGTTGCACACTTTGCCCTGTGCAGGGCAGTAACCAGGCATATATGAATGAGCCAATTACACCGATCGTAAATCGGGTAGCAATTTTCAATCAGCCAAAGGGATTCGACTTGCACGAATGGAAGCAGTCCTGGTCCAAATTATCAATCTTCAAAGCAAATTTCCATTTCAATTTTTATCAGTATTACAGTTATGAGGGCGGTAAAATTCAATTGTCTGATGGGCATCCCCACAATTTTTCCATCAACATTAATGATCCATCAGATTTATTCAACGAAAAAAGCGTTTTAGATCTAAAACTTCCAACCGAAATAAAACCGTCTGACCCCTGGGCAAATCTGCCTGCAATGTTCACCGATACATTGGAACTCGTCTACAAACCGCTGAATGGTTACACCGTGGGAGAAGCTTACGACTCAGGATGGAACTATCGTGTGTGGGTCATTAATCCGAAGCGGATAAAATTCTTTCGTGAAGTGACGCAAGACGAGTACGTGCGGCGCTTTCTCGGCAAATTGCAATACGACATTAACGAACTGGAAAACGGGATTGCAGAAATGAAAAAAGGTCCGGAACCGTTTCCCGACGTTGACCTAAGCTCTGTTCCCGACAGCCTGAGAGATAAGATTCGGAAAACTTTGGCGGAAGCGAGGAAAGGAGCCGAAGAAGTGACCAAAAGCGTTCAGCCGGACATGGAAAAATTGCTGAAGCAAAATCAAAAATACCTCGCCTTTTTACGAACGAAACAATCCTATTTTCAACGCATGCTGAAAACAATGACAGCAGAACAAAGACAAGCACCTGCCCACCTTGTCTATTATGAAAATGCTGCTGTAGTTGTTGATAAAGATGGAACCACCGTTAAAAAGATTGAGGGACATCTACAAAATGAACCGTACGAAGGTGTGGACGCAGCTGCCGAGATACCAATTTTACCGGTGTACACTTTCGCAAAAGAACCGTTCAGCAAAACTGTCCCAAAAACTGCGTTTCAGCTAATAACTGTTCACAATCCGTATGATGATGACGCGGAGCGGGACCAATTGAAAGCGTTCATTAAAAACGATGGCATTTTAAAGATTAACTTCAAAGCGCTGGGTGACTTAATGTTCAAATAAAAAATCCCGCATCAGCGGGATCAATTTTTTTATTCTTGCGGCTTCGGTTCCGAAGCACCTTTTGGTTTTTTGCCCGTTTTTGGAGTAAAGATGGCCAGCATTCTTTTTCCTTCCAGCTTCGGCATACTTTCCAGCTGACCTACTTCTTTTAAACGATCAGCAAACTTCAGCAGCAACAACTCACCGCGGTCTTTGAACTGAATAGCACGGCCTTTAAACTGCACGTAAGCTTTCACCTTATTGCCGTCTTTTAAAAAGCTTTCGGCATGTTTCGATTTAAAATCAAAATCGTGATCGTCGGTGTTGGGTGTAAAGCGAATCTCCTTCATCTCGGTAGTCTTCGCTTTGGCCTTCATCTCTTTTTCCTTCTTCTTCTTATCGTAGAGGAATTTGTTGTAATCAATAATCTTGCAAACCGGCGGATCGGCCTGAGGTGAAATTTCAACCAGGTCTAGTTCTTTTTCCCTGGCTATTTTCATTGCTTCCTCTGTGGGATAAATGCCTACGGTTACATTGTCGCCCACTAGTCGCACTTGCGGCACTCTAATGTGATGGTTAATGCGGTGTTCTGCTTCTCTGCGTGGAGCGAATCTACCGCGGTTGAAACCTCCCGGCCGGAAACCTCCTCTGTTTGGTAATGCCATAATTGTTGAAAGCTTTTTCCCTAATAAAAAGCTGAAAAACGTCTGTTTTATTTTTATTAAACCCTCTTTAGGGAGAGAGTATTATTATGAACCCGGCGACACGACTTCTATGAAACTTTCGTTGCGTCGCACTCTTGTACTTTCTGTAATTCTATT
>JAEZJD010000264.1 GCA_023436425.1 Bacteroidota bacterium
ACGATGTTTACTTCGTTGATTATCGCCTCGGAGCACGAACTGGTCTTGACTTTTTGAAGGAAGCAGTAAGCATCGGAGCAGAGGAGCCAATTGTTTTACTTACCGGTAAAGGCAACAAAGCTGTGGACATTGAAGCCATGCAAATGGGCGCCACAGATTACCTCATAAAAACAGAGTTAACGACAGAAAAGCTGGAACGGTGCATCAGGTATGCGCTTGAGCGAACGGCTTATCTTAAAGCGTTAAGAGCGAATGAAACAAAGTTCCGCAGCATTTTTGAACTCTCAAAAGATGCTGTTTTTATTTCCGATTCTGAGCTTCGCTTCAAGGATTGCAACCCCGCCACTTCTGTTCTGCTGGGTTATGAAAAAAAGCAGTTGCAAGAACTCAGTGTTTACGATTTGATCAGCGATGAAGCAGACAAGGCGTTGCTTACCAGATACATGCAGCACCAGCGCCAGATTAGTGACTTTGAGCTGGAACTAACCACAAAAGATAATGAGAGAAAAATCTGCCTGTTTTCTGTAATGGGCACACGCGACACCGACGAGCACACACTGCAAGGTTTATTTCACGATATCACTAACCTGCGCCGTGTTGAAAAAGCTAATCTGATGGTGGAAAAGCTTCGTGCAACCGGTCGCCTAGTTAGAACGCTGGCTCACGAAGTTCGTAATCCGTTGAACAATATCAATATGTCCGTCGAGCAGCTAAATCACTCCTCAAACGGCTCTGATGATTCAGCGGTTTTCCTGGACATTATTCAGCGCAACAGCAAACGGATCGGCGATATTATAACAGAGTTGCTTGACACCTCCCGACCAACTGAACTTTCATTTGAAAAGTATTCGCTCCAATCCATAATGGATGAAACGATTTCAGAAGCTCTTGATAGAATAACGCTTCAGCAAATCAACATGCAAATCAATTATCCGGAGACTACGTGCTCTGTAATGGCGAACAAAGAGAAACTTAAAATCGCTTTTTTAAACATTGTTATCAATGCAGTAGAAGCGATGGAGCCTGGTTCAGGGGTATTAAGTGTAACAATTGCAGCCGGTGAAGAGAATCATTCTATAACTATAAAGGACAACGGCTGCGGAATACCGGAAGAAAATATTTCAAGGTTATTCGAACCTTACTTTACTTCCAAAAGAAATGGGATGGGATTGGGGCTTGCAGCGACTTTGAATATCCTGCAATCGCACAATGCTTCTGTGGATGTTACATCAGTTTTGAAGCAAGGCACTACGTTCGTTATTTCTTTTCCGGCAGCTTAGTTAAATGGCAACCCGCCTGCCCAGAAATTCCCTTTTTATTAAACGGAAGACCTGCTGCAATAGCAAAACCTCTGTGCCAGTTATCCCGGCTATTTAAACATCGAGTCGCGAAGAAGGAATTTCAGCTGCTTCTTTTTTAATAATGAAAACAGCAGTTTTTTTAGGTTTTATTCCGTGGCCGCTATGCAATGCAAACACTTTGGTGAACTCTGCCCCAAAATACAAAATCAACGAGGAGTAGTACACCCAAATTAGAATTATCAGGATTGACGCTGCTGTTCCGTATGTAACACCCAGGTTTGAATTTCCGATGTAAATCCCAATAAGAAACTTGCCGAGTAGAAACAAAATAGCTGTGCATCCGGATCCAATCAGCGCATCACGCCACGAGATAATTGCATCGGGAAGAACTTTAAAAATGACAGCAAATAACCCCGTAATTACCACCAAAATGATGACGGTGTTGATCATGTAAAATATATATACTGTCGTGTGCGGAAAAAATTTAACCAGCTTGCCGCTAAGTACAGTAAGCAACGCGTTAACTAATAATGACACGAGTAACAGAAAGCCTAAACCGACAACAAGTGAGAAAGACAGCAAACGGTTAATCAGATATTTGCGCCAGCCTTTCTTTGGCTTTGCTTTTACAGACCAAATAAAATTTATGGAACCTTGTATTTCAGTAAACACTCCGGTAGCGCCGATGAATAGAATGATACCGCCCACAACGGCTCCCGCGGTGGTTGCATGCGTGTGCTGAATGTTAGCAATAATTTCCTGAATCTGCAGTGCGGAAGCAGAGCCTACCAAATCTTTTATTTCGTGGTAAATTCTACCACTTACTGCTTCTTTTCCGAAGAATGTTCCAGCAAGCGAGATAACTATTAAAAGCAAAGGCGCCAGCGCAAACACGGTATAGTAGCTTAATGAGGCACTGAGCTTCACGCAGTCATCGTCTATGAATGCCGTTACTGTATTGGACAAAACCCGAAATATCTTTTTCACCATTTTCATCCTGAAATCTTTGCAAACATAGCTTCTTTCATGCCCTTTGCTGTTGCTGTGGAATTTGCACCACAGAAAGAAAAACGCAACTGAACTCTTCTACAAAAATGGCTGTTACGGGTGGAAAAAAGGATGGCAACGTTTTTTTATACATTCTAAAAAATTGAAAGTATGAGAAGTTTACTTTACATCATTGCGGTGATATGCATCATAGCATGGTTATTAGGCTTAACAGTTTGGAGTGCAGGCAGTCTGATTCATATTTTGGTTGTAATCGCAGTCATTGCATTGATACTTGCTATCATTCGCAGGGCTTAGACGTTTTCTCATATACACGGTCCATTCTATCAGCAAGGCT
>JAEZJD010000050.1 GCA_023436425.1 Bacteroidota bacterium
GTGTACAGGTCTGCGTAAAGCGTATTCCCTCTCACCGCTAAATCTCGATTGCCCGGAATATCTATAAATGCAACTGTTTTTGGCTGTGCAGGATTTGCATTGTCAATCACATGAATGCCTTTATCTACTTCGTTGAGAAAAATGTAAGAACCAAAGATGTACAACTTGCCCGTGTTCTGAAGTGATTGCGACACGTTGCTTTTGATGTTTTCGCGAACCTGTTCTTTCGTTTTATAAACAGGAGTATACATTGTGTAGCTGTACGTTGTGGTGAGTGTGTCCCTCACGCAACTTTGCATGCTAATTATGAGCAGGATAAAAACAACAAGTGCCTGTGCAGATCTTTTTTCCATAGAAGCAGTTTTGAATTTTGACAATGAAGCGGAGAAAACCGTTGCTCCGGTATTTATTATTTGTTGAAAAACATTCTTGCTTTCAGAGCTAGTGAAAACAAATGATTATCAGAATTGCTCTTCGAATATTTCGAGAAACCATATAAAAGTTGCGGACCAAAAGAGACTGTGTTTTTCTTGTTGGAAATAGTATACTGAAGTCCAATGTCACTGAATAATTGTGTATGCCTGAAAGCTCTTTGATCCTGATAATAGACCTGCGCACTCGGGCTATAATTCAATGCATTGGTAGCAATCAGCTGATTGATAGCAATTCCTCCCGTCAGTGCAAAGGGACTTGCTTTTGAGAGCCGCCATTCTAGTACAATAGGTAAAGAAGCGAAGTGATATCCGTTTGTATAATGCGATAGTCCAACAAAACCGTTTCGATAATATTGATTCACATTCAGCAAATTGCCAAAGCTTGAAAGCGTTGTATCTTTTTGCACCCGTTGACCTTTTTGAATTTTGGTGCTGATGTATTGGTAGCTAATTCCTGTAGAAAATGACAGTCGTTGATTGAACTGCTTTCTTACGACAACGCCTGCAGAAAAAGAAAAACCATTTTCTTCCTGCGACGGAGGAATGTAAATGGAACCTGAACTCGAACCTGTTGACGGAGCGTTGTACATGAAGCTTTTGTTATTGGAAAAGTTCAAACCGGTTGTCGATCCGGAGATCCCTGCAGACAATGAAAAACCAAGTTGCCACTTGTGTTTTGGTGCGCTCGTCACAATTGTGCGGCTTGGAGAATCAAATTTTGGTAGTTGCAATTGTATTGAATCGACTAATTGATGTGTTACGCCGATTGTGTCTGCCAATTCTGCGGCAGTGCGGGTGTTTTCCGCATGTTTTTGAATCGCTGCAGCGGGCGGTACATTGTTGTCGTCATTCGTTTTTATTGGTTCATTATTTCCCTGTTGCACGACTATTGCTCCGGTTTTGTTGTTTAAAAAAGAACGGATCTGTTCAAGTGCCTTGTCCAATTTTACTGTGACAGAAAAAGGGAGATTTGGTTCTGCTTTCGGTTGAATGTTTTTTGGTCCGTTTGAAGAATTCTTTTCTGTCGGCGCACTTTCGGGTTGCACATTTTTCTGAACTAAATCATTGGGAGAGGTCCGATTTGAATTGGATGAATAGAACCACCAAATGCCACCCGTTAAAACAAGGAAAAGAAGGGGCAGCCATAGAAACTTGCGGCGGCGGTCCCGCTGATGTTTAATCTGCTCTTTTATATTCTGCCAAACAGGAGCGGATGGAGCTAAGTTTAACTCATCTAACTTTTGTCGTACCTGTTTTTCAAATTCATTTTGCATAAGCGGACTTTTTTTGACCGTTGTCTTTTTGTTCAATCCATTGGATGAGCAATGCTCTCGCTCTTGCATACTGCGAGCGGGACGTGCCTTCTTGTATGCCTAATAGTTTTCCAATCTCAACGTGATTGTACCCCTCAACAGCATAGAGATTGAAAATTGTTTGATAGCCCGGTGGCAACTGTCTTATGAGATCTGCTAGCTCTTTAGCTTCCAGCTTTATCTGCGGATCAACTGTGGATACGGGATGCATGTGTTCATCTGTAAACAAAAGCTCAGTTTGATAGCGGCTGCTTTTTTTCAAATAGTTGATTGCTGTCGTCACCATTATTCTCCTGACCCATCCGCCCAGTTCTCCCTCAAACTTATATTGATGCAGGTTCAGAAAAACTTTTACAAACCCTTCCTGCAAAACATCTTCTGCATCCGCCATCGACTTTGTGTATCGATAGCAAACATTCAGCATCGACGCAGCAAAACAATCATACAGCTCCTTCTGAGCAGATGATTTTCCCTTAAGACAATCTTTAACCAGCCGGTGATGATCCATGAATCAGTTCTGTGGGTTTGACAATGTAAAGAGTAAAACCGTTGCAGCTATAAAAGTTTTCCACGCAAACTGAACCCCGTGTATGCAGGGGAACAGCGAAAAACTGCCCCTTTGATAATATTGACGAAAGTTTGTTTTCAGCGGTTAAGGCGCTGACGACCATCATAATACCGGGGAAACGATATCACCTTTTTAGAGGAAGTGGTACTATAGTTTTGAGAAAAATTTTTCGAAAATGAAAAAGATTTTTTTTCTGATTGTTGCTCTCATTCCAATGATATCCTTTGCAAATACAGGTACTTCCGGTGAGAAAAGTCTGTTAACTATCCTGGGCGAACCAGGCATAATAGTGTTTGAATTAGTAGTTCTTTTCTACATATTTATTATTGCAAGGAACTATAAAAAAGGTCACCAGCACGCATAATGGTCATTGCTGGTGGGATGCCTCAAGCCTCTGAATAAGAAGGCTCAGAAGCTTGATTACTGAAAAAGGAAACTGTCCCGCGAGGGCGGGGCAGTTTATTATCGACATTTTTTATTCTCCTCGTCACTAGCGGTTCGAATGACTCCATTAGGCTATTGTCTATTTTCTCCCCGCATTCCCTTCTGATTTAGTAGACGTTTTCTTTCACATCCTTTTCTCCCAAGTACTGGCATTGGTAATCAACCATGACGAAGTCGTTGACAGGAGTCACCTGTTATCCCGCAATGGTAGAGGAACTTTGTTGTACCCGACAATTGTTGGAAGCGTTGGCAATGGGTGCCTCGACGTTCTGTTAAGTGACTTATATATCGTTCGAACCAGCTGATTCGCCATGCTTCAATGTCGATCCAAAAACGCTAAAAACCCACGTATGAAACAGAGTATACCTCATCATGTTTTTTATCGTGCAATGGTTGTATGGATTTTGTTTGTTCCAGTGGCTTTTATAAATGGAACCTTGCGAGAGCTGGTGTATAAACCATATACCGGGGAGTTGGTGGCACACCAGATAAGTACAATTTTAGCATGTGTCGCCTTTTTCTGCCTTGCATACTGGTTGCTGGCAACACACGTCATTGCCCTTTCAAAGTGGAAGCTGTTTGCCATAGGGTTCCTTTGGTTAGTACTGACTATTTTGTTCGAATTTGGTCTGGGTCGGCTAACGGGAGCGCCGACCGCGAAACTATTGCATGACTATAACCTTACTGAAGGTAGAATTTGGATGCTGCTGCTCCTTACGGTGCTACTGACGCCTCTTTGGATTCAACAGTTGCATTTACGAAAACCTGAGGTCTAACCTGATGTGAGCACGCGAATAGTATACTAAAAACGATCGTATGAGAATTTATTCAACGCAAAAAAGCGCACGAATAGTTGCGATTATTCTGTTGTTTATCATTTCCCTCAACGCGTTAGCTGCGGGTTACAGCTTTATTATGGAACCAAGTGGCAACGGCATTGGCATTAGCACAGATTACTTAAAAGATTCTGCACCTTTCTCTGATTATTTTATTCCGGGAATTGTTCTTTTTACAACAATCGGGATACTTAGTAGCATTGTTGCGGTGCTCGCAATTAGGAGAACCCACCACTTTCCAATGCTTATTTCCCTGCAAGGCATTCTATACGTCTTGTGGATCGCTATTCAACTTAGTATGGTGAGGGGCTTCCATCCACTTCATGCAATCGTTGGTGGCTCAGGTATTTTTTTACTTATTATCGGATGGTGGCTTCGAGGTGAAGCTGAAGTAAACAACGCCAGCTGAAAACTGTCGCTGCCAAAAAAAGAACTGCCCCGGAAACGGGGCAGTGAATTGAAACGAAAACCAACGATACGAGAAAACTATTCTTCTGACTTCATTTTGCGTTCATATTGCTTTAGTTGAACAGCAAAAAGTAATGCGGCGATCATAACACCCACCAGAGCAAGGTAACCGATGAAGAAACCATAGTTTGCAATGCTCAGCGGAGTGTATGCCGGACGTAATTTCAGTGGCTTAGAAAAGGGAACTGTTTCTGCTCCTGCCGGTTTACTTTCTGTTTTTATATATTCAACTACATTCTTAATATTATCAGGTGTCAGATCTTTATGATCCGGCATCGGAATTTTGTTGAACTTGTTGTAAAGAGCTACGGCGTATTCATCTCCCTTCTTGATCACTGTCTGCGAAGAGTGGACAAAATTTACGATCCAATCCAAAGAACGCCTTTCATGTACTCCCGCCAATGCAGGCCCGGTGAGCACTTTATTAATGTTATGGCAAGCAGCGCAGCGGGCAGCAAATATGGCCTTACCCTCCTCCAAAGGTGGAGCAGCGGAAAACCCTGCCATCGACACGCCGAGCATGGCTATGATAAATAAGATTTTCAGTTTCATTGTTTTCTCGCTTTTCGTTGTGCAAATTTGAAAATTGATAAAAACAGAAAACCTTACTTTCAACAGCTGCAAATATGATTTTGCTCAGTTTCATCTTTCATCTTTCAGCCGGGCAATATCACGAATAAGGTTGTCTGCTTCCGATCCGTCCGTTCCGGCGTAGTAACCGCGGATGCGTTTATGCTTATCAACCAAAACGAGTTTTTCACTGTGAATGAAGTCGTGTGGGCCTCCATCACCGTCAGTGGCCACAACGAGAAAGCTATTGCGGGCCAATTTGTAAATTTCTTTTTTGCCGCCGGTAAGAAGCCACCAGTTTTTACGGATGTCCATCTTAGCTGCGTATTTTTCTAACTGTGCTACCGAATCTCTTTCGGGATCAACACTGAAAGACGAAATCAGTACTTCCGGATCGTTGTTAAAAACCGCGTTTACCTTTTTTAGATTGCGGACCATTTTCGGGCAAACTACAGGGCAGCGGGTGAAGAAAAAATTTGCCACAACAATTTTCCCTTCCCAGT
>JAEZJD010000283.1 GCA_023436425.1 Bacteroidota bacterium
TGGAGTGATCGCAAAAAAGTGGTGCTTGACCCTTTGTTCAAAGGATACGTTTTTGTGCACATCGAAGAAGGTAACAAGTGGTCAGTGAAAACGGTGGATGGTGTTTTAAATTACGTCTATTGGAACGGAAAGCCTGCAGTGATCAGAGATGATGAAATTGACACAATTAGGAAGTTTTTGAAAGAATTTAATGACGTGCAGGTAGAGGAATATAAATTAGAGCCAAACAAAAAAGTAAGAGTAAAACAGGGCGTGCTTATGAACCATGAAGGCATTTTACTTGAGCTTCATGGCAACAGAGCCAAAGTGAAAATTGAGAGTATGGGACTGCAGCTCAGCGCAATGTTTGAAAAAAACAACCTGGAACCTATCAATTAGTAAAGTGTTTTTCTCAAATGAATTGTGCTGTAGATTTGCAAGCCGATTTCGGGACGTAGCGCAGCCCGGTAGCGCACTAGCATGGGGTGCTAGGGGTCGCTGGTTCGAATCCAGTCGTCCCGACACTAAAGAAGCTCACGAAAGTGAGCTTTTTCATTTTACCGCTTCTATCCTAAGTTTGACTATGACACCGGCACGTCTGCATCGAATTACGTCAGTGTTATCGAAACGACAAAACGATCTAACCGTTGTTCTGGAAAATGTTTTCGATCCCCACAATATTTCTGCCGTCATGCGCAGTTGCGATGCCGTAGGTATACAGGAGATTTTTGTGTTGAACACCAAAATTCCAAGACACAAAAAATGGGGAGCAAAAAGCAGCAGCAGCGCAGCTAAATGGCTGACCGTTCATCAATTTACAGATGCAGAAGAGTGCTTTCGGCACCTTCGACAGAAATACAAGACCGTTTTAACTACTCATCTGTCGACTGATGCTGTAGATTTATATTCGTTGGATTTTACGAGATCGCTTGCCCTTGTTTTCGGAAATGAACATGCCGGCGTAAGTGATGAAATAATCGCAATGGCAGATGGAAACTTTAAAATTCCACAAGTAGGTATGATTCAATCGTTGAACATCAGTGTTGCATGTGCTGTCACACTTTATGAAGCATTTCGTCAGAAGACGATCGCGGGTCATTTTGCGCAGCAAAAGCTTTCTGCAGATGCATTAAACAATTTGAAAAATGAGTGGGGAGTAATTGAATGAAACAAGTTCTCATCATAGCCTTCATTTTTGCTTCGCTGCAATCAAAGGCACAAGACATAAAAAAGTGGTCGTTGGATGATTTGAAGTCTGCCATTTCAAATGCGAATGGCCCAACAATCTTTAACTTCTGGGCCACCTTTTGCAAGCCGTGCATTGCAGAAATTCCGCACTTCCAGCAATTGGCAGAAAAATATAAGCAACAAGGAGTGCAGCTTTATCTCATAAGTGTTGATGAAAAATCGGCTTACCCTTCTAAAATCGAAAGCTTTGTTCAGAAAAGAAAATGGACAGCACCTGTTGTTTACCTGAATGAGACGAACGCAGATCTTTTGTGCCCGGCTGTAGATAACGGCTGGTCAGGAGCAATCCCTGCTACATTAATCATCAACAACAAAACAGGCTTCAGAAAGTTCTTCGAAGAAGAAATGAGTAAAGAAAGCTTAGAAAACGAAATTTTAAAAATGCTCAGGAATAGATAAAAGGCACACCTTATAAAACATCACCTTTTCTAACACCTGATTTATTTAGCTCTCTTAATTACGCAACCCACGGAACGTGAGGTTTTCACGCTGACGTCTTTGCCTGCAAGCATTTCATCAATTGCTTCTTTCAGATGTGTTCTTTTCACGTTGCCTGCATCGGCAGGATTGTCGTCAATAGCGCCGTGATAAACGAGCTTTCCTGAACCATCAAATAAAAAATTTTCAGGAGTTCTATTAGCGCCGAAGGCGTCTGCCAAAGCAGAATTCGCATCTACGGTATAGTACCATTTATATCCCTGATCTTTTGCATATTGCTGCATTGCTTCGAACGAATCTTCATCACCCCGCTGGGCTTCATTCGAATTTATCAGGATCACACCAATGTTGTTTTTTGCAGCATAAGAACAAATGTCATTGGTACGCTGCTGGTTTTTTATTACGTAGGGACAAGTATTGCAGCTAAACATCACGAGCAATCCGTTCTTTTTCTGCGCATCTTTCAGAGTCACTGTTTTACCGTTAACATCTTTCATTTTCACATCTGCTAGCGGGAGAGAAGAACCTATTGGCAACTCAGAAGTGGTTGCGAAAAGCGAAACCGTTAATAGGAGCAAAATAGCCTTCATAATGCTGTTTTTATAAAGTTCTGAATTTTTAGAATTGGATAAACAAGTTTTACACGAACGGAACGTTTAAACCGCACTTTCTATTATGGTCGTATGCTGTTTTTCCTGCAGGTTAGATAAAGTGACGTTCAGCTCAAAACCCATTAACAGCGCCAGAGAATTGACAAATATTAGAGACATTAAAATGAAAATGGCACTGATTGAGCCATATAGTTTGTTGTACCCGCCAAAGTGATTGACCCAATACGATACCAACGCAGTAGCAATAATCATCAACGCTGTAGTAAGTACAGAACCCGGCGTGATGAGCGGCCACTTTTTCGTAACTGATGGACCGTGCCGGTATATAAATGAAACGATGTAGAAGCAAATCAGAGTAACAATCACCCAACGCAAATTATGAATAACGGCACGTAAGGAAGCATTTTCTACACCAAGATACTTCAACACACTTGCCTGTGCCATCAGCATGAGAATGCAGATAAATATCAGGAGAAAACAAATCATGGTCAGCTTCAGCGCCACCTTCCTGCGCTGCCAATTACTGCGTTGCAAGAAACCGAAGTATTTTTTGTCGAATGCACGCAATACACCCATCATTGCATTGCTGGAAAAAAAGATCGCTACAATTAAACCAAAGGAAAGCAGTTCGTTCCTCGGTCGCCGGAGGAAATCGTCCAAAAAATGAATAATGGCTGAGTTATTTTTTTCACCAGGAATAACATCACGAATCAAAAAAAACAGTTGGCGAATGAACGCCTCAGAAATGGGCATGTAGGGAATAAGCGTGAAGAGAAAAATCAGCGTAGGCGGAATAGCCATCACGATGTTGAAAGAAATGCCGCCGGCTCTTTCACGAATGCTCGTTTTTCGAAGTTGTTGCAAGAACAGCGGCAGCACTTCATAAACCGATAATCCATGAAAACCGGGCAAAAAGATTCTTTTGCTCCCGTGTACAATGTACCTGCCGGGAGCAGTGTTGCCAAGGCGATTTCCAATTATTTTTCTTACACCCATTAGAGTTGGTCTCCTTTTGCTTCACGCCTCCGCCGGTCTTCCTGCTGGTACGCCTTTGCCTTCAGCAAGTGCTCCGCGTAAGTTGCACTAAAAAGATGAGTGCCATTGAAATTGCTGTTCGCTACAAAATACAAATAATCAGTTTTAGGAGCAGCTAACACCGCATCTATTGTTTTTTTCGACGGTGTACAAATTGGTCCGGGCGGAAGTCCTTTGTTGCGATAAGTGTTGTACGGTGATTGCACCTGAAGCATTTCACCCCGTATCCACTTGATAGAAAAATCTTTCAGTGAAAACTTGATGGTCGGATCTGCACCAAGAGGCATTCCCTTTTTTAACCTATTCAGATATACGCTGGCAATTGTGTCTTTCTCTTCGTTGTTGTTTGTTTCTTCCTCAACTATCGAGGCTAACGTGTAAGCTTCTACCGGAGTCAGCCCAAGGGATTCTGCCTTTCTTTTTCTTGCGTCATTCCAAAACTTTTGTGCAGTGTTATAAAATTTTTTGTAAACAGCGCCCGGCGTAATGTTCCAGAGATACTCGTATGTGTCGGGTAGCAAGTTGAAAATCGCAGTTTCGGAACGGACGCCATATTCTTCCAGTGAATCATTATTG
>JAEZJD010000214.1 GCA_023436425.1 Bacteroidota bacterium
GGCACACACAGCACATTCTTTCTTGTGTTTGTTTTAATATCAGCCCGCGCATTCATCCCTGACCGGAACGGAAATGAAGAGCCGGCAATTAAATCTTTGTACGATTCGGGAATGAGCCGGATTCGCACTTCGTAACTGGTGGCGTCGTTCGGGAGAAACGATGATGCAGATTCTCTTCTTGAATTGTTGGCAATTGAGCTCACAATCCCTTTAAATTTTCTTTTGTTGTACGCCTCCACTTCTACGTCGGTAGAATCACCTGCTTTCACTTTGATGATATCGTTTTCATTTACATCTACACGCACCTCCATGCTGTTAAAATCTGCAATTCGCAAAACCTCTGAGCCCGACAACTGCATCCCTCCGACTCTCTCTCCTTTTCTAACTGAGAGCATCGAAACAATACCCGAAATCGGAGCTGTAATAGAAACGTAGCCAGACGATGTCGTGGGCGCCTGCATTCCCTGCAGCAAGCTTCTGTAGTCATTCACATCAATCTTTGGTGAGCGGCTAACTTCAGTTTTTATTCTTGCAAGCACCTGCCCTTTTGTTACACTGTCACCTTCTCTCACATTCAATTCTGTCACTTCGCCTGAAATGCCCGTTCCGACTTTTACTTCATTTTCCGGAAAGATTTTTCCACTTGCATTTACCGTCTCCAGGATAGTACACCGTTCCACAACGGCGGCTACTACTTTGATTGCGTTATTATCGTTTGCAGTAAACCGGAGCAGAAGAAGTACCAAGACAACAATGCCAACAGCAATTAGAATCCATTTGACTGTTTTGTTCATATCAGCTCATTATTACCTGTTTTCTGCAATCGCAGCGTATTTGTTATTCGTTTCTTTCGCATTATGACAAAATAAAGAATAAGAAAAGCGGCAAAGACTGCAGTTGCGATCAAAGCTAAATCGGGAGTATCGAATGCAATAGAAATTCCGACAAAAATATATGCGACAATAAATACAATAGGGAGCAAAGGATACAAACGCATTTTGTAAATACCGGTATTGTCCAGATGTTTTGTTCGCTTACGTAAAATAAATATGGTAGCCGCAGATGTGGCCATTCCGATTGAATCCAAAAAAATAGTAAAGCCTAAAATTTGGTTGAAGGTTTTTGCAAAAAATAGAACGATAATTCCCATGGCTGCAAAAACCGTAAGACTCACAGTCAACACGTCTTTTCTTTCCCAGCGCTGCTGAAATGCTGCCGGCAAAATTCCATCTCTACTCATCGCAAACATGACACGCGGATTGCTTAGCAGCAGCACATTTACATATGCCAGCACAGCCACGAACAAGAGAACCGACGATGTCGTTCGCCCAGTGCTCCCAAACATCTTTTCCACCACAATCGATGCAATTCCCCGGGACGTTTTTAAATTTTCAAAACCAATCGCATTGTAGTAAGCATAGCTCACGGCCAGGTAAAGACCAATGATGATGAGTATGCCAATGAAAATTCCATTAGGAATCGTGGTCCTTGGCTTTTCAATCTCTTCTCCGAAATTTATTGTCTGTTGGTAGCCACCGTAGGTAAACGAAACTGCAATAAGCGCCACCCCGAAAGACCTTACATAATCCATCAGGCTAAACTCTCCCACTGCTGCAGACTGTGTATTCGCCTCGCCGGTGACAAAGAAAATAGAGCTGATAAGCACCACCAGCATTCCAATTTTTATGATCATCAAAATATTTTGCGCTGTGGCACTCATGCGCAGTCCTAACAGGTTTACTCCATAAAAAATCACTATCGGTATCATCGCGACCAGGGCTCTTGTAGTGTTATCTACATCGGTTTTGAAAATCACCTGTGAAATGTATTCGCTGCCAACTAACGCCACTCCCGACATGGATGCTGCATTGGAAATAAGTATAATGCAATTGATTGAGAACGCGATGGACGGATGGTAACATTCGGCAAATACTTTGTAATAACCGCCAGTTACAGGAAAACGTGATCCGATTTCAGCATAAGTCAATGCACCGCACAAGGCAATTAATCCGCCTGCAATCCAAGCAATAAAAAAGACGGACGGGGTTATTGCACCTTTGGCGGCGTCTGAAGAGGTTCTGAAGATTCCCATACCGATCACCAGCCCCACCACAATCATTGTGAGATCGAACAATTTCAGTTTTGGTTTTGCCGTCATTAATTGAAGATAAAGAACGTTTAAGATTGTAAGCTATCTCAATAGAGGCATTTGAATTTTCAGTTCGTCACACAACATTAGTAATTGAAAAAAGAATACATCGGGAGCAACAAATTATCTAAAAACAGTTTGATCAAGCTGTGTTCACTACATTTGCCGCAGCAATTGGTTTCCCGATGTTCGGGATGAAAAGGGAAGCCGGTGAAAGTCCGGCGCTATCCCCGTAGCTGTAATGTGGTGAGTGCTAGGGACAAAAAATTCCTCGCATTCATCTGCTGACTACACACCACTGTTTAAGAAAAACGGGAAGGTGTCAGCACTTCACAAAGCCAGAAGACCTGCCATTTGCATCAACAAATTTGCTTTCGGGTGAAAAGCAGGGACGATCAGGCACGTAGCAATCTTCTCTATTATTTACCAGGAAGCAGTCACTAAAATTTCAGCAATGAAAAATGTTCTGATTGTGACTGCTCTATTCATCGGCCGTCACGCTCTTGCACAAGACTCCACGAACAATTTTTTAGAAAACGTGGTCATTACGGCAAACAAACTGGAAAAAAAACAAAGTCGAACCGGCAAGGTCGTTACCGTGTTTGATGGAAGAATGCTTGATGCGTTAGCCGGGAGAACGTTCGGTGAAGTGGTAAATATAGCAGCAGGAACAACGATTATCGGATCGAACAGCAATCTCGGAACCAACCAGCGAATGAGCATAAGGGGTTCTGCCGACGGCAATGTGTTGCTTCTGATTGACGGCGTTCCGGCAAACGATCCATCTGTTATCGCTAACTATTTCGATCTGAATTTTATTAATCTGTCGTCTGTAGAGAAAATCGAAATTTTGAAAGGGGCTCAATCTACTTTGTATGGCTCAGATGCAGTAGCGGGAGTGATCAATGTGATCACACGGAAGAGTGCCACAAGACCTTCTGTTAATGCAAATGCGACCTACGGCAGCTACAATACTGTTGATGCAGGTGGAGGAATAAGAGGTAAAACGGGAGCCTTGTCATACAATGTTTCTGCTTCGTTTGTTGGTTCACGTGGTTTTTCTGCAGCCTTTGATTCCACCAACAAAAAAAATTTCGATAATGACGGTTACAAGCAGCACAGTTTACATTCTGAAATAGGAGTTGACGTCGCAAAGAGCTTGTCAGTAAGTTTTTTCGGAAAATACAGCAGGTACAAAACCGATTTGGATGCCGCGGCTTTTACGGATGACCGAGATTTTTACGGAATTAATAAAAATACTCAGGCGGGATTTGTAACCACATGGAATCAGAAAAATGGGAGACTGCGCTTCGCATATAATTTTAATAAAACAAACAGATTTTACCTCGACGATTCTACCGATCGCGGCTCATTTGCTTACTTTTCAAAAAGTGATTACACGGGCAACACCCATTACGCGGAGTTATATGAAACATTCAGGTGGAAACACATTGAATTGCTTGCAGGATTGGACTACAGGTCTTCCGGCACGCATCAATTTTACAAGTCGATCAGCAGTTTTGGTCCTTTTGAAACAGCGCTGGGT
>JAEZJD010000259.1 GCA_023436425.1 Bacteroidota bacterium
CTTCTGATTTCCCACAACAATGCTGAAACATCTGCATCGCGATCAGGATCGTCAGGTAAGCTGGATAATTTCAATGGAGCAGTTTTTTTAACCCCTTTGGCAATAGCCTCTGAAGCTAAAGGTCTATTTCTGATTTTGTTGATGGAGAGATCCAGTGCCGATTGATCAGCAGTTCCTAATTCGGCTTTTGCTTCAATCCAGTTCAACAGCGCTTCTGCATACCTGAATACTGGATAATCGTTTTCATTTTTATTGCTGGTGTACTCTGTTGGTGGTGCATTTCCCGCTTCAACCGAAGCAGCCACGCTTCTCGGTAAGAATTTGTTTATGTACCAATAAGAAGCTTTGTTTTTGTTTGTCGGCTTGTCATAAAAAGTTGCTTCCAACCGTGGGTCACGTGTTTTGATCATACTGGAAAGCGTGAAATCTGATGCATTGGGCTCGGTGGAATTTTGCCACGGGTTTCCGTCTACAGCAATGAATGCTTTTATTAGATCTGTTGTAGGTCCAAAGGCAACGGATTCTGACAGATTATTGTAGGTAGATACGGAATGCAAAATGTTTGCTCCCGGATCGTAATGTCTGTAAAATACTACGTCCGGATTTCCTGCTAAGGTTTTTGATGTAAACAGATTGCGAAACTCAGTTTCAATGTTGTATCTGCCACTTGTGATGAGCATGTTAGCAGACTGCTCAGCCAAATTGAAAAACTTCGCCGCTCTAGCGTTATCCTTGTAATAATACTTTTGCCAGGAGCCTTCGTGCAAAGCAATTCTTGATGCAAAGCCAGCAACAACATATTTATTGATGTACTGATCGCCATCTGAAGCCCTCACTTTGTCCATTGCAAATTCCAAATCCTCAAACACTTTATCCATCACCTCATTGCGCGGTGTGCGTGGTTTGTACAGATCATCTTTATCAATGTCGCTCACCACATGATCGTAGTAGGGTACGTCGCCATACCGGGTGACCAGATCTGCATATTCCATCGCTCTGAAAAAGCGACCAACACCCATCCAGTGGTTGTAGGCTTCTTCAGATAATATGCTTTTCATCTTTGTTTCGATTCTATCAATCATAATGTTGATAGACCGTATGTCTGAATAGCTCCAAATACTGCTGTTAGGAACAGAACGTGAAAAATTCGATTGGTTGCCCATCAAAAACACGTCATCGCTGAATTGGTAATCCATCAGCGCCGCACCAGAGTTATCGAAACTTAATCCATATCCCGGAAAGAAATTTGGATAGTATTTGTTGGCGTACAGCCTGAGATTTACTTCACTTGTCCATGCAGTTTCGTCATCAATTTCGGTAAGCGGCGGTCTGTCCAAAACTTTGCTGCAGCTAAAAAAACTTATTGCAGCGCAGGCTATAAAAAAAGAATAAACAATTTTCATGATAAGGTGTTGTGATTTAGAATGAAATATTGATTCCGACAGACGCAATCTTGAACGTTGGATTGCTTGTACCCGTACGACCCAGATTGTAATTATCAGCTAACATGGAATAACCCGAGATAGCCTCCGGATCAATTGGCAAACCACGCAGATTGTCGAACGTAAGGATGTTCTCAACTGAACCGTAAATTCTCGCTTGCTTCAGGTGTGCCTTGCTTAAGAGTCGTGACGGAAGGTTGTAGCCAAGCGTAATATTTTTGATTCGGAAATACGCCATGTTCAACAGATAGCGGGTTTGTGGTACCATCACGAAACCCGAATTTGCTCCGCTCAAGTTCCATGCACGTGGGTAGAATGCATCTGTACGATCTTCTCTCCAATAATTAGCTGCGATAGCTTCGGGCATTCCACCGTCTTTCACATGATATCCGGGAATTGCTAATTGACCGGAGCCCCAAATGGATCTTTTGCCCACTCCCTGGCCCATTACTGCAATATCGAATGACTTATAATCGAAGCCCAGGCGGAAGCCGTACTCGTACCTCGGAAGAACGTTGCCGATTACAACCCGGTCCCCAGGGTCGCCGAACGTGCCTTTACCAGGAGTGATGTAGCCATCGCCGTCAATGTCTACAAACTTTATATCACCGGGACTGATCAGCAACACCTGGTTTCCGTCTTCAAAATAGGTTTGATAGATTGGATTGTTTCCAGCGAGCTTGTTTGTTTTTTTGCCCGTTCCTTGCCACACGATCACCTCCTGCACAAAGTTTCCATTAGCGTCGTAAACGAAATCATCTTTTTGATACAATCGATCAGTTACGTAACCGTAAATATCTCCGTAACGTTTGCCTGTGGTGAATGTATTATCGATTATTCTGTTTTCCCACGGGGTGTTCCAGTCAGCTGCTTTTGTAATGTCAGTGATAGCGTCTGATAAATTAGCTGTTATGTTGATGCCCAGGCCACTGCTGAAACGAGTGCGGTAATCAAGCGCAACTTCCCATCCTTTCGTTAGCAAGTTTCCATAATTACCCTGCGGAGCGGATGTGCCGTAAGTGGCTGGCAATGCTTCGCCGGGGATGATCATGTTTTCTGTTTGTCTTTGGAAGTAATCGGCAACGATTCCAAACTTATTGTTGAAAAAGCGAAGGTCTGCGCCAAAGTTGAGGGTAGTAATGTCCTGCCAGGTAATGCCTGCAGATACGGCATTTGGTGTGCTCAATTGGAAGAATTGATCTCCGGCGCTGTTTAACCAACTGTTTTTCGAAATGCCCATTGTTGGGATATATAAACTATTAGCAACGGATTGGTCGCCGATGGAACCCCATGAAGCGCGGAGTTTCGTATAGCTCAAAATGTTCTTTGCCGCATCCATGAAATCCTCATTGGTTAATACCCAACCGGCAGAGAATGACGGATACCATTTCCAACGCAGGTCTTCCGGGAACTTGGATGTGGCGTCGTAACGCAGGTTTCCTTCGAAAAGATATTTATTGCGGAATGCATAGTTCACCCGTCCAAAGTATCCAACTTGTCCATCCCAGTTTGCTCCTCCATTTGTTGTTTCAGTGCCGACTGCAAATGGAAACTGAGGATTGCTGTTATTGATTAACTCTGTTTTTTTGCTCCAATGGCTGTTCCATTTATTCCCCACGATATTGGTACCTAACATAAACTTGAAGCGGTTAGCATCGCTAAGATCCAGGTTGTAAGTAGAATAAGCATTTACCGTGTGTCTTTGCGCATCGAATAAAGAATTATATATGTAACTCTGTTCCTTGGTTACATAATTTACCAGCGGAAACCTGTATGCTGCGACGCCACCTGTTTTCACTACGTTGCCTTCATCATCTACATAAATCTGGTTTCCATCATTGTCTTTCCATGAAACTGGAGTGTACCATGGCTCTCTCGCTGTGATCGATGGAGTGGAAGAATTATTAGCTTCCTGCCTCATATCATAGGTGTAGTCCGCCACCACGTTCCAATTGCGCAGTATATCGATTGTGGTTCCAAAATTGAGACTGTTATACCTCTGCTGAAGAGTAGCAGTGTGTGCATTTTTTGCATCCCAATATGGGTCGTGCATCTCTTCGCCATTTTCCAAAACGCCGGTGGGAAACAAGCGACTCCACCTATAGAGATACAACCATGGATCGGCAGTAAAGCCTCCGGAGTTGGTAGAATTAGGGTATCGTTTTGTTCTGTTCGAGAATAAGCCGCTTCCTCTGATGGCTATTCGGTCACCGACCTTTGTTGAAAGGCTTAGATTAGACGTGTATCTGGTAAAATCATCATGAACCGCAGGTTTCATCATTCCTTCCTGCCCAAGATATCCGAAGCTTACACTGTACTGTGTAGCGTTAGATTTTCCATTTAGCGAAAGGTTATGATTTTGCGTAAAAGCTGATTCTTTCACCATAGCTTCTACCGGATCGAAAATTCTGTAGCCATACTTGTCAGTACCATCAAAAGTCCAATCTCTCCCATACAGAACCGGATCATTCCATTTAACGGTGCTGCCATACTTTTCCTGCCACTCTATTGCTTTCTGCAGGCTGGCATCGTTGATCCGCCAAAAGCCTCCTGCAGGCCCGCTACCTTTCATGTTTTTGTGTGCATCCAATGTATACTGAAGACCATTAATTCCTGCAATCTCAATCTTCTTGAACGGCTTCTGAAAGGACAAATTGGTGGAGTATGCGACATTAATCCCTTCCTGACGTGATCCTTTTTTGGTTGTGATCAGGATAACGCCGAATGCTGCCTTTGCCCCGTAAATAGAACTGGATGCAGCATCTTTTAAAACAGTGATTGTTTCAATGTCATTTGGATTAATCATTTGTATGCTCGGAATTTCCACGTTATCCACCAATACAAGCGGTTCGCTCGAACCTTGTATCGAACCAATAAAACCACGAATTCTCATAAGAGGATCTGACCCTACTTCGCCGCTAGGTATGCGCACTGAAAGACCGGGAACAAGTCCCTGCAGACCGCGTCCCGCGTCGGCAATTGGGCGACTATCAAGTGACCGCATATTCACATTGGAAACAGCACCGGTTACATTTCCTCTTCTTTGCGTGGCGTAGCCCACAACCACTACATCGTCAAGGGAGTTGCCTGAGGATACGCCTAGTTTCATGTTAATGGTCGTTCTGTCACCGACCTGCACTTCCTGGGCCGTGTAACCCACAAATGAAACTTGTAACGTTTCGCCCGGAGCAGCTTGTATGGCAAACTGCCCTCTTGCGTCTGTAACCACAGCCCGTCCGGTACCTTTTACAGTAACGGTGGCTCCAACAAGAGGAGCATTGTCACTGCCTGTTACAACACCTGTGACAGTCCGCAGTTGAGCAAAGGAGCTTAGTCCAAATAGCAGCAATCCTACACTAAGGAATGCAAAGCAGAGAAATTTTCTCATGATAAGCGTTTTACTTTTTAGATAAATGATTCGGATGGTTTTCTGGACAGTGGATCTTATAACACAGTAATACCGGCAGTTGCGTAAGGGTGGAGCAATGTGTCGTCAGGGGACAAATCTGTTACGAGAGTGTCTATCCTTAGACTATCGCACACCTGTATTGGCTGCACAGTATTAATTTTTTCAGATATCGTAAGACATACCAATCGTTTTGCAGACTCAATCATCGCTTTCTTCAGTTGCACCACTTCCCAATCGTTGTCAGAAACACCGTGATTGATGTCTATTGCATTGATCCCGAGAATGCACAAGTCGGCTTTCAAATGCTTTAGTTGATCTATGGCATCCATACCCGTAGTGATCTTGGAGTTCTTTGAAATTTTTCCTCCGATTGTAATCACATCTATGTTTGGATGGTTCATGTACTCAAAGAGAGCGGGGACGCTGCCGGTGATGAAGGTGGCTTTAAGTTCCGGGTGCAGATTTCGTGCGAGTTCAATAATGGTCGTTCCACCTCCGGTGAGCACGAACATTCCGTCCTTTATTAGTGTTGCAGCTTTTTGCGCTATCAACCTTTTTTCTTTAAAAGAATAAACGTGAGCGGAGCTGTGTTCACTGTTACCAAAAGAGTAGGAGAGGGCGCCGCCATGCACCTTTATCAGTTTTCTGGCTTCTGCCAGTTCCTGCAGATCGCGGCGAATAGTGTCGTCGGATACATTTATGTGCTGACTCAGGTCAGCAGATAACACTTTGTTGTGAAGATTAACCTGGCGGAGGATGTAGGCCTGCCGTTCCCTTTTAAGCATTTCGTTAGCTGATTGCAATCCAAAATAAACGAAAATCTGGCAAAAAGCCGCATAAAAGTTAAAATTGTGAAAAAAATCTTGCAGAAACGCGGCCAATTCAATTAAGCTGCCGCACATACCCGAATGCCTCCATGCCGTGCAAACCTATCAGCAAGTCTTCCGCCTTCGTTCTACTAATCTTTTTTCACCTCCTTCGATGGTGTGCTCTCCTGGTTATCTGCATTAAGCGTGGAAATACTATAGAAGCCGGCGGTAGTTACCGGAAGTTCATTTTTATCCGTTATCGCATAGACTATTGCTTCTTTCTTTAAATCTGAGAAGTAATAAACAACTGATCTGACATTACCTGCAGTAGTCCAGCGTAAAGTGTTGCTTTCGATTCTCACGTTTGTTGCGACTGCCGGCGCAGGAGCAACATTTCGCCCGAGAAATGGTATCACAGATGGTGTTTTGAAAAGCGTTGCCAATTTATCTGTGATTCCAATCTTGTTTAGCAAAATGTACCTGGCGCTGTACAAGAGATTGCCCACTACTTTTTCATTTCTGCGCGTCATTTCAAACTGCTTTTCCAATTCGAGAGTTGTTTGAAAAGCCGCAGGAGAAGCGGGGTCACCAAATTTGTAATACCCGTGACCGATCATTACCGCAGCCTTATAATTGTATTGCGACCACCAATTGAGCCGTGCCTGAAAGTCGTTAGAAGCATTACCTATTTCCTGATACAACTGTGGAATGACTACATCGAGCCAGCCCTGCTCGCACCATTTCTTAACGTCGGCAAAAAGTGTCTTGAAACTATAATTCGGATCTGCTGCAGGAGATACCGAAAAGACTACTTCCGGCTTCGTGGCAACGATCACGTCGTGAACTTGTTTGATGGCTTTGTCTACGTTGGCTCTTCGAAAATCTTCAATTGTAGAATACACCTATCCATACTTCTGGTAATCGGCAGCGTCGGAAACCATCTGCCCCGCCGAAGAAGGATCGGGATAAAAATAATCGTCGAAGTGAATGCCATCGACATTGTACTTTGTGATAACATCCTTCACAATGTCTGCCAGCCGTTGTGTTACTTCAGGAACAGCAGGATTGTAAATCTGAATTTTTTCGTGACTCACCACCCACTCCGGCTTCACTGAAGGATGCAGCGCGGGATAAGAAGTGTTCGCACTTGCACGTGTCGCTATCCGATATGGATTCATCCACGCATGAAACTCGATACCACGGGCATGCGCTTCATCAATCATAAATTGCAGAACATCGTAGCCGGGAGCCGTTCCCCGGGTTCCTGTAATGGATGCACTCCACGGTTCGTAAGGTGAATTGTAAAAAGCGTCACCCATTCCCTTCACCTGAACGAAAACTGCATTTATGTTCAGCTGCTTGAACCTGTCCAAATAATCGGTATACAGCTTCTTTTGCGCCGCCATATTGTATTCGCCGTTTGGCCAATCCAATCCATAAACAGTTGCCATCCAAACTCCGCGCATTTCTTTTTTTGGGAAAAGCAGGGCAGCGGGGTTTGGAGGTGTAGGATCGGGTGGTAACGGCGAATCATTCTTACTGCACGCGTTGATGGCTACTGCCATCACCATCAGTGCACTGTAGCGCCAGATTATTTTTTTCATCAAAATCAATACGTCTTTTTCGGAAAGTCAATAATTACAAAACCTGCATCGGCGGAAGCGGTATACAGCGTCAATTTATCATCTTTTCCATTAGCATCCTTTGTTACGTACCAGCCTGTTTGAGTGCTTGGTGCTGTATTTACAGGACCCAACAGCGAATATTGAAATATCGGAGACTTGTCAGGCTTGTCATTGAATATCTGAAGTGCTTCGGTTGTGGTGCTTCCTTTAGTTATATCGTAAACGTATAGAACCACAGCATCGGAACCACTTCTCGCTGCCGTTGTCATAATCAGATAACGTTCACCATTAAACGTAATAACTCTGGCATCTGAACCTCTGATCGGCACAGCGGTGCTACTGAGGGAATAGCTGATTACGGCTGATTCATTGGCAACACGGATCGGAGCATCATAACCCGTATAAATATAGTCACCTGTATTGCCTACCTGGTTGAACGACATGACGAAGGAAGAACCTGTTGCATTCGGAAGTACAATTGGATCGGAAACCGTTGTATAATTTGTCACCGTGAAGCGTAGAATTTTTGATACGGCGTTGTCACCGAAATATATGTATCCGTTGCCTTTAGCATCTAAATTCACAGACATGTTATCGCCGTGGCGAGCGCCGGCACCGGCGATGGTCCCAACATTATAGTTGGCAATAACTTCCGGCGCAGCAGCAGGATCTGTCCAGTGGTAAATCTTTAAAGGACTTGCAGCGGTATTGCTTGAAAGATTGGCAATGTAGGTGTGGCCATTTACCTGAGCGCCAACATTGACAGGGAACGTACCACCACTCACACCGGTAAGGTTTAGAGGAATAGGAGAAACATTGTAGTTCCGGAGATCACTCACTTTTAATAAATGCGAGCCCCCCGTAGCTCTCGTTACAATCAGCACATGCTGCCCATCAAATCCGCTTCCTCTCGTTAGCAGGGACACAAATGTTGGATAAACAGGATTTCCAATCGAGTTGTTTGTATAGTCATAAATCTGTGCTTTTGTAAAATCAGCACCATATAGTGGAAGCAACAACTGGAGTTTTACAAGATATTCTCGGAACCGCTTGTTGTTTACCACTTTGATCACCTGGGTTTTTTCAGATTCGCCGGGGTTAAAATTCCATGAATATGTCTCCTGATCCAACTTTGCACCATTGGACATCACTGCTTCGAACTTAATGTTGGCAAAGTTGGTAGCAGTATCGAGCCGGGGGAAAGAAACTGTTTTATTCACTTCGTCCACCACACCTTCCACCACTGTGTTTCCGTTTGCCCCGGCGTTCAATATTTTAATTGACTTAAGCACCACTTCATCCGGTGAATCGACGTTTACAGGATATTCCTTTTTGCAGGCGAACAACGAAACCAGTACTGTCGTCAGCACAAAAAGCCCGCGTTGTGAAATAGACTTAACCATTTTCGATTATTTAGTTTTTTTAAAATTCATGTTTGTTACTGAGGCCATCCTTCGGTTTGTTTAAGAACATAACCCTTAGATCTGTAGTCCTCAATCTGCACTTTGCCCACTGGGCTTAAGTACGGATTTACATTTGCCAGATTTAAGAAAGGCAATCGGCCGTTGGTATTTGTGCCCCGGTAAAATCCTTTCATCTGAGCTGCATTCGAGCCATTGTACACGATTATTTGTCCATCTTTAGTGACAACAGATATCTTACCCACGTTTCCGGCATTTAGTTCACCCGGCAATTCGGTTGGAAAGTTTACCCAACCACCGGAAAGCAAGTCCGGCTCAGTGGAAGTATCCATGTGCACCAGTTTTTTCCAGCGTTTCAAATCTGCAAAACGGCCGTATTCGAAAGCAAACTCCATCCGGCGTTCTCTTCTGATTTCCCACAAC
>JAEZJD010000265.1 GCA_023436425.1 Bacteroidota bacterium
GTTCCTGTTTCCGCCGCCGCCGAATCCTCCACGTCCACCGCGACCGCTGCCAAATCCTCCACCTCCGCCAAGCACTTGCGCCAATAATGAAAGTGCAGGTGCGTCAGGATGATAATCCGGAACAGTCGGCCACACCAATCTTAATTGTGATGCTCTTGCGTAGTTGTCAACATAGCTTGCGTAACGGGTTTTATCGAGAACAACCGGTTGTAATTTCACCGGCTTCACTTCGGGTCCGCGGGGAATAGAACCAAAATATTTCTCCGCAAGCTTCACTACATGTGCCGGAGTTACATCGCCGCCAACAGTGAGCGTGGCATTGTTTGGTCCGTACCAGCGCAGAAAAAAATTCTTCAAATCATTCACGTCACTGCGGTTTAGGTCTTCCAAATAACCAATGGTTAGCCATGAGTATGGATGCCCATACGGATACAGGTTTTGTGCTATGTACTGGCTTTGCAATCCATAAGGACGATTATCGTAATTCTGTCCACGTTCATTTTTCACAGTAGCCCGCTGTACTTCAAATTTCTTTTGCGTTACGGCGTCAAGCAAAAAGCCCATCCGGTCTGCCTCCAGCCACAAAGCTTTTTCAAGCTGGTTAGCCGGAATTGTTTCATAATAGTTTGTGCGGTCGCGATTGGTGCTTCCGTTCAGCGTACCTCCTGCTTCTGTCACAATTTTAAAATGCTGTTCATCAGCAACGTGATCACTTCCCTGGAACATCATGTGCTCAAAAAAGTGGGCAAATCCTGATTTGCCTATTTCTTCTCTTGCCGAACCAACATGGTATGTAACATCCACGTGCACCACGGGATCGCTGTGGTCTTCATGCACAATTAATGTCAGTCCATTTGGAAGCACATACTTCTCGTAAGGAATTACAAGTTCGTTGCCGGTTTTGGTAACCTTCTCAATCAATTTAGTTTGAGCAACGGCTGCATTTGCCACCAGCATTATTAGGCCGGACAGCAGGATGAATTTTTGTTTCATAATAATAGAATATCGTTTTAGCAGAAGGATACAAATTAAAGAGAACTCTTTAATTTGAGAGCTCCCGGATGCACTTATTAATCTAAATTAACTGGCTAGCTGCTATGATAATCCGACAGCTGATTAAGTGATATGTCTCTGCGTTCACCCACCTGCTGACGCCACATGGCATAATACAGCCCTTTTTGCTGGAGCAGCTCGTGGTGATCTCCTGTTTCTACTATTTTTCCTTTTTCCAAAACATAAATAACGTCTGCATGGAGAATGGTAGAAAGGCGGTGTGCGATTAAGATGGTGATGCGTTCACGGCTGGCTGAAATGTTTCGGATTGTTTTAGAAATATCTTCCTCGGTGATTGAATCGAGTGCGGATGTCGCTTCATCAAATATCAACAGCTTTGGATTTCTGAGCAATGCCCGTGCAATAGAAACACGCTGTTTTTCTCCTCCGGAAAGTTTCATACCTCCTTCGCCAAGCACTGTATTTATTCCTTTTTCCGAGCGTTGCAACAAAGGCGTGCATGCTGCTTTAATAAGTGCGTCTGTTATTTCTTTATCAGATGCATCTGCCTTTACGAACAGCAAATTTTCTTTTATAGTTCCGGCGAATAGCTGTGTATCCTGCGTGACAAAGCCAATCTGCCGGCGCAGTGCATTGTATCGTATCTCTGTTGAAAGTTCTCCATTAAAAAATATGTGACCACTCACAGGTTTATACAATCCCACCAACAGTTTTACCAACGTTGATTTTCCCGAACCGGACGGACCAACAAAAGCAATGGTTTCTCCTTTCTTTACCTGAAAAGAAATATGATCTATCGCATTGTGCAAAGCTGTTTTGTGATGAAAAACAACATTCTGAAATGCAATGTTTTCCAACGCTCCTATCTCCACCGGGTTCTCCGGTCTTTGTTCAACCGGTTTGTTCATAATAGCATCAAAATTTTGGATGGAAGCTTCTACTTCGCGGTACTGCAAAATGATGTTTCCAAGATCTTGCAGCGGACCGAAAATAGAAGTGGAAATAAACTGCATCGTTATCAATTCACCGGTGCTTAGAATTTTTCGGAAAATGAGCCACAACAAAATAAAAAGAATGGACTGACGCAAAACCGTAAGTGTCGAGCCCTGTAAGAAAGAAAGCGTACGCACTTTTTTCACCTTGTACATTTCAAGATCAAATATTTTTTTGGTTTGCTCCCGCAGCCGACGTATTTCCGGGAACGTAAGTCCAAGGCTTTTTACCAGTTCTATGTTGCGCAGGCTTTCTGTGATTACCCCCGACATTTTATTGGTTTCTCTATTGATGGAACGCTGAACAGTTTTTATCTTTTTCGACAGCAAACCCGTCAAAGAACCCAACACCAGAATGCCGATGAGAAATACGGGTATCAACAACCAGTTTTTTGTCACGGCATACCAAATCAAAAAACCGATACCGATTACAGATGAAAACAAGACATTGATGAAAGAGTTCACAAAACGTTCGGTATCGTTTCTCACTTTTTGCAACACACTTAACGTTTCTCCGCTGCGGCTTTCTTCAAACTCCTGAAAAGAGAAACGGAGCGTTTGCTTCAAGCCATCGTTGAAGATTTGCATGCCGAAACGCTGTACTGCCAGTCTGGTGATATACTCCTGAAACGCTTTAGTCAACCTTGACAGAAGAGCGATAGCAACGGCGATTGTCAACCAAAATAACACGCCATTTACCAGTTCTTTTTCGGTACGATTGGCAGGAGCACTTGCATAATCATCGATAATTTTCCCGAAAATTATTGGATCAATTAAGCCCAGAAGTTGGGCGATGGCAGCTAAAAACAAAGAAAACAAAATCAATCTGCGCTGTGGCTTCAAATACTTCCACAAAATTTGCATGCGCTATCGGAGCAAAAAGCAGACCTGATGAAAAAACTTCTTCAATCAATCTATAATTTTAGCCCATAAAATTCAGTATGAGCTATACACAACGGGCACACGAAATTGATTACGTCATCCACGGCGAAGAAATGCAATGCGTTGAAATCGAACTGGACCCGCAGGAAACAGCGATTGCGGAAAGTGGCGCTTTCATGATGATGGACGATGGAATTCAGATGCAAACAATATTTGGCGACGGACGGGGGCAGGAAAAAGGCTTATTCGGAAAGCTGATGTCTGGGGGAAAACGTGTGTTGACAGGAGAAAGTCTTTTCATGACGGCGTACACAAATCTTGGTGCAGGAAAACGGAAGGTATCTTTTGCTTCGCCTTACCCGGGAAAGATCGTTCCGCTTGACTTGAAAAATCTGGGCGGCAAAATGATTTGCCAGAAAGATGCATTTCTCTGCGCTGCGAAAGGTGTTGCTGTCGGCATCGAATTTCAAAAACGTCTTGGAACCGGCTTGTTTGGCGGCGAAGGTTTCATCATGCAAAAGTTGGAAGGTGATGGACTTGCATTTGTGCACGCCGGCGGACACATTATTGAAAAAGAGTTGAAGGCAAGTGATCTTTTGAAAATTGATACAGGTTGTATTGTTGCGTTCACGCCAAGTTGCGACTATGACATTCAGTTCATCGGTGGGATTAGAAATACTGTTTTTGGCGGCGAAGGATTGTTTTTTGCAACTCTTCGGGGACCCGGGAAAGTATGGATACAATCACTTCCGGTGAGCAGGCTGGCGGCACGAATTCTCACCTTTGCAACCACCAGGCGCCAGGACGAAGGCAGTATATTAGGAGGCTTGGGAAATATGATCGATGGAGACGGTTGGTAGATTCAGCTAACCCAGGTCATAGTTTTGCAGGAAGGTTAGTAATACCTTTCTTCTTTAAATCAAAAAATTATGACTCTTCAAAACATTCATTTGCTGCCGGTAACCAAATCGGGCAGATGGTCACTGGGTTTGATTCTTATCTTCTTTGCTTCACTTATAAGTTTCTTTCTTGTCACTACTACTGATTACGGGCGGCAAACTTCTGCTACAACTTTTTGGGAAGCACTACATAATCTTCCACTTCTCTCAGTTCCTATCGTACTTGCAGCTTTTTCAGGAATTGCTGCCGCAACAGCAGGAATTTACAGTATGATACAAAAAAGGGAAAGGTCAATAGCCGTTGCAGTGGCTATTGCAATTGGCTTGTTCGCCTTGTATTTTCTTTTGGGAGAAATTATCTCGCCACACTAAGCAGTTCCTGCTCCCAAACTTCCACCTTCAGGTAATAGCCGATTTCATAATACTTAACCACCTTTCTTCTCAATTCGTCATTGGCATCACGTTCAGAAGCTGGAATGATTTGGAAATAGTGCGACTCTGTTTTTACAACGGTGTAGGGGTCTTTTGGCTTGCCCGGATAAGTGCCGATGAAGCGAATAGTGTCACCAACCGACACATTCTCGCCAAAGTTCAATGGTTTCCACATAAGTTAGATTTTAGGTATTCAGAGGTTAAAATTAATACGCGTAAAAACCAATATCTATACCAAGGCTCATGCTCATTTACAATTTGAACGACAATAAAAGCCATTTAGTCGAAAACGGAGGCAGTGACGATAGCTACATCCCAAATCAACAAACCGATTTTCTCCGCACCTTTCGGGTCGGTTTCATTCTTCGGAACGATGCAAATTGATCTGCCGTTTACGTTCCCGCACTTCAAAATGAATGTTTACAAGGTCATTATTCACCAGATCCACGCCTTTGCTTACATCGACCGGTTTTAGCTTGCTGTCAAATGCTGCTCCATTAATGCTGATGATGTAATTACCCGCCGGTAAATTGAAATTGAAGGCGCCTTGCGCATCCGTCAAAGTTGTGTATGTTCCGCCATTTCCATCCAAAGCCGTTATTCGGATGTTACTCAATTCAAATGTTTCGGTACTTTTTGTCGCTGCAACCATCACCAACTTTCCTGAAACAAATTTGCTTTCTTTGAAAGGAACATAGATCGTGCTCAGCTTTTTTGTTGGGGCAATTGTTTGAATCAGTCCCTGTGCAGGCACCCATCCTTTTTCGTTAGTAGTGCTAAAGTTTACACGAATAGCATCAGCTCCGATGTTGCAAAAAAACAATTGTCCGTTTTCATTGCTGCGGACTAATTGATCGTTTACAATTACAGATGAATTCGGGATCACCTCGTCTGATTTGTCGTAAACACTATTGTTGTTTCTGTCCTTAAATAGGAGCACAGTAAAATTGTTGGATACTGCATTTTTAAACACGGGCAAGCGGAGTTCCTTTCGCACACTTAAATAGAAATAGGAAGCACCTTTTTGAGTAAGGTTAAAACTGCTGTTGAAGTTTATTTCTGCGTGCAGTGATGGTGGATTGAGTCGAATTTGGTTGTTGACAGAAAAACTTTGAAAACCTTCCGGCTGCTCTTTATTGAACGCCACTTGCAGTCGCCAGGTTCCATCATACCTTGGGAGGAGATGTTCATAAT
>JAEZJD010000159.1 GCA_023436425.1 Bacteroidota bacterium
CTTCTGAAGCAATCCGGGCAGCGCAGCAGCAATTTCACCTGTCACTGCCGGCGACAGGCCAAACTTGCTTCCGATACTTCCATGAACGCCGCCTTCTATGGCATTCACCACAGGACTGCCTGAACCCGCAGCATGTTGCAGTTGATTAAGTAAGCCACCGATCCCGCCCTGTTGTGGTGCTTGCTGTGCCAGGCCTTGCGTGATTTGCGCGGCAACTTCGTGGCTGACGGCTTCTTTTTCGCCTTCGGGTAAGGAAGAAGCCACCTCAGGATTGTTGCCAATCTGGTCTTTAACCATTTTTACAATTTCATCGAACATATTTCGTTTTTTAAGATCAGAACATCTGCACTAAACGTACCAAACCTCTTCTGTTGAAGCTGCTGTTGAAAAGTTTTGTCCGGCTGTTGTTTATGCGAAAAAATTTTTGCGCACAGCAAAACACTTTTACTTTGTTTTTCAACTTCTTCTATGAAAAAAACAATTGCTCTGTTCTGTTGCCTATTAATCGCCGCCTTTGTGTTTGCGCAAGTACCGGCATTCGTGAGCGACAGTATCAATAATTATATTTCGAAGGGAATGAAGGACTGGGATATCCCCGGGCTTTCTGTCGTAATTGTAAAAGATGGGAAGATAGTGCTAATGAAAGGCTATGGCGTGCGGGATCTGGAGACGAAAAAACCTGTTGATGAGAATACATTGTTCATGATTGCGAGCAACACAAAGCTGTTTACAGGCACTGTGCTGGCACTGCTTGAAACACGAGGCAAGCTTTCGCTGAACGATAAAGTCAGCAAATATTTTCCGTCTTTCAGATTATATGATTCTACTACCACCCGGCTGGTTACCATTCGAGATATTCTGACACATCGTATTGGCACAAAAACGTTTCAGGGAGATTTTACTTTTTGGAATACAAAGCTTTCTCGCGAGGAGATAATGAAACGTATGCGTCTGCTGAAACCCTCGCAAATCTTCCGTCAGGATTATGGATACTGTAACAGCTGTTTTATGACAGCAGGTCAAATTGTACCCGTGGTAACAGGCAAGCAATGGGAAGATTTCGTACACGACAGCATCATCGTTCCGCTGCAAATGAGCAGCACCATGGTGCTTTCTACCGGCGTGGAAAAACAAATGAATGTTGCTGTTCCATATACCACGTCTTACAGCGACAAGTTGATGCGTGTGCCTTACGACAACTGGAACAATCTTGCACCTGCAGCATCTATCATTAGCAATGTTAGTGATCTTTCGCGCTGGCTGATGATGCAGTTGGACAGTGGCCGTTATAATGGAAATCAGGTGCTGCCGTGGGCAGCCATTCAAAAAACAAGAGATGTGAATATTATTACCGGCAGTAGAAAATCTTCTGTTTACCCGGTTCACTTTCGCGGCTACGGTTTAGGGTTGATTGTTGCTGACTATAATGGACGGCAGGTGTACTGGCACACGGGTGGAGCAGGAGGGATGGTGAGCAATGTGTGCTTTATTCCCGAAGAAAGATTGGGTATTGCCATTTTGACGAACAACGATAATCAAAACTTTTTTGAGTTGCTGCGTTATCAAATTATGGATGCATATCTCGATGTGCCGTATGTAAACAGAAGCCAACAACAACTTGCGGGTTTCATAAAAGAAAATAAACAGCAGTTAAATGAAATCAATGGCTGGAGAGCCAGAGTGAAGGGAGCCAAACCTGAATTGCCCCTGGCAGCTTACACCGGCACTTACACAAATCCTTTGAATGGCGAAATCACGATTTCACAAAGTGGAAACCGGTTGAAGGTGAACTTTATGACGAAGCCGGATCTAAACGCTACGTTGAGCTATATGGATAACGGCGAGTGGCTGATGGAGTACAACAATATTGAATATGGAATCTTCAGCATCAAATTTGATATTGCTAACGGAAAGGTGAAATCCGTTACCACACAACAAAACCCGTTTGTAGAGTATGACCCATATACCTACACCAAAAAGTGAATTATGATTGAAAAGCAAAATATTAATGGAAAAGACGTTTGGCTGAAAGTGGATCAGTTTCGTGTGCAGCCGGACGTAATTCCTGCGGAATACTTCATTGCTGCGTATCATTACAATGAACCTGATGAAAATGCGACAGACGGTGAATTGATAAAAAATGAAGACGGATCTCCAAAGCAGTTCGAATCGCCGGTGGCGGCGGTGGCTTATGCATGGAAAAAGCTGCGGGAGCAGTGATCAGCAGCAGTTAAAATACAGCACAACTTTCTTTTGTTTCTTGGAGTAAGCTATTCGCCTGCCATCTTCTTCGCCAACAAGGTAGTAGAACCCGATTGCGCTTTCGTCGGACTTCAAATCTTCCCAAACAGATTTTTCGATGTATTCAGGATTAAATTTTTGATCAGGTTTGATAGCGGGAGTGAGAAAATTTTTCTCATCGAAAAATTTACTGATGCGTCTTTTAATTACCGCTTCTTTCTGTGCAAGTGTGGCACTGTCCGAGATAAGTTCATAGCCAATTAGATAGGCTGCAGGAAAAGTTTCATGGTGCAATGTATCACCTTTGCTGCTGATTATGTTGAAGGCTACTGTTGATGAAATCAGCGAATCACCTTTCAGGAATATTTGAAATAAGTCCGCCGCCAATGTGTCTGAAAATAAATGTTTCACTTCATTCTTCAGCAGAACGTCAGACGCTGATTCGGCTTCCTGCTTTCCTTTGATAGTGATGGAGTCCTTTCGCTCAAATTCAGTTGAAGTCTGTTGATGAACTTCGCTATCCGCATCCTGACACGAGAAAAGAAGGATGGAACTAACGATCAGAACCTGTTTGATTATCCCCGGTAAATTCCTCATGTTTCTAATTAACGTGGTAATCTACTTTTAGCGTGATTGATGCTTTCTTCTCTTTTGACGATGTATTAAATGCGCCGCCGTAGCTGAAGTCTTCATTTGAATTCTTGCCGGTAATCTGGAACACACCCATGTTTGCTTTGCGAATGCTGCCGATGGATGCACCGGAATTTTTTGCAATGCTTTCTGCTCGTTGCTTTGCATCAGCTGATGCCTTTGCTAGTAAATCAATTTTCAATTCATTCAGACGGGAGTAGTAATAGCTAGGTGCAGGGGAATTGAGTTCAATTCCTTTCTGCAACAGGGTGGTGATCTCTCGCGACATTTTCTCCACTACTTGTATGTTTCGCGAGTCAACCGTGACCGATTCGTTAAGATTATAGCCGCTAAACGTTTGTCCAGTCATGCGGCCGTTTTGATCATATCTCTGCTCGTAGTTTCGGTTCATGTTAACGGAAGAAAAAAGTATGCTGCTGTCGGGAATGCCTGCAGCTTTTAGATAACGCCTGATTTCTGTTTCATCTGATTTTATCTGATCGTAGGCTGTTTTCAAATCGAAACTGTTTCTGTTGAAATTTCCTGTCCAGACAATTTGATCTGCATCGAAGGTTTTTTCTGCCAAACCTGTTACAGTGATTGTTTCAGATGATCGGAATTTATAGCGAAGCGCTGAAGTAGCGAGCAACACGGAAATAATCACGGCAACGGCGATAATGATATATCCTAAGAATGGACGAAACATAACTGAACGTTTAAGTCAAATGTAGAGCTTAGGTCTGAATGCGAACTTTTGTAAATGATAAGGGAAAATTAAAACTGATGAAGGGGAAGAAAGTGATTTCCCTCGTCACCATACCAGTTGTGTTGTTGATTTCACCACACCCATTACAAACACCGTTTGAACATTTCCCACGTTTTCCAACTGACTGAGCCGGTTCACGTGAAAGTCGTAATAACTATCCATGTTTTCCGTAACCACTTTCAACATAAAATCAAATTCACCCGAAATCGTGAGGCACTCAATAACTTCATTCATTTCCATAACGGCATGGATGAATTTGCCGCCGGCATTCTTGCTGTGTTGCCGTAGCGACACATAACAAATTGCCATCAGTCCTTTGCCCACTTTCGCTCTGTTCACGATTGCAGTGTAGTGTTCTATTACTCCGTTTTGTTCCATTCTGCGGATGCGTTCATGCACCGGTGTGGTACTGAGGTGCACTTTTTCCGAAATTTCTTTGATGGTAATCCGTGCATTCTGTTGCAGCAGCTTTAGTATTTCCATATCTATTTTGTCCGGTGCAGGCGATTGTTCTGTAGAAGGCGCTTTTGAAACAGGCATTTAGGAAATTTTACTACAAAATAGCCTTTTTCCGGATTGTTTGTTCTGAATTAAAAGTATAAAGAAGGAAAATCTTCTATCGTTGTACCTTTGGAGCTAAAGATTTTTAATTCTCAAGTTTTCATTTTAAATAGTAATAATGAGCACTTTAACTCAAAAGAACATCGACTTTAAACTTCCCTATAAAGTGAAGGATATTTCACTTGCAGAATGGGGACGCAAAGAAATTCGTCTTGCCGAAGCTGAAATGCCGGGGCTAATGTCCATTCGTAAAGAATATGGTACATCACAACCGCTCAAAGGTGCCCGCATTGCCGGCTGCCTGCACATGACCATTCAAACTGCGGTGTTGATCGAGACACTAACTGCTCTTGGTGCAGAAGTAAAATGGAGCTCGTGCAACATCTTCTCTACACAAGATCATGCAGCCGCAGCGATTGCAGCAGCGGGCATTGGCGTGTATGCATGGAAAGGGCAAAGCCTCGAAGAAGCTGATTGGTGCATTGAGCAAACATTGTTCTTCGGTTCTGCCGAAAGACCACTGAACATGATACTCGACGACGGTGGCGACCTTACGAACATGGTGCTCGATAAATATCCTGAGCTGGTACAACACGTTCGCGGAATTTCTGAAGAAACAACTACCGGTGTTCACCGTCTGTACGAGAGAATGGCAAAAGGTACATTGCCTGTGCCGGCTATTAACGTGAACGACTCTGTTACCAAGAGCAAGTTCGATAACAAGTATGGTTGTAAAG
>JAEZJD010000177.1 GCA_023436425.1 Bacteroidota bacterium
GGTCCCGGTGTACATGGTTGGCAAAATTCAGGTTCAGGAGCAAAACATGAAAGAGAACCCGCGGCTGGAAAAATTGTATGATAAAAACGGATTTGTTTTTTATCGGCTGCGCAGATAATCTACTATGCATATAAATTTTGAATTCAAAGCAAGACATGATGATATTGATTTGTTGGAGCGCCTCCTTCTGGAGACAAGTCGTCCGAAGTTCATCGGGGAAGACCACCAGATTGACACATACTTCCATGTTCCGAACGGACGGCTGAAACTTAGAGAAGGGAACATTGAGCAAGCGCTTATTTTTTATCAAAGAAATGATTCAGGTTCTGCAAAACAATCCAATGTAATTCTGTATAAGCCTGAAGGTGACAAAGCCTTGAAAGAAATTTTAGTGTCTTCCTTAGGTGCGAAAGTGGTGGTTGACAAACTCCGAAAAATCTACTTTGTCGATAATGTAAAATTTCATTTTGACCGCGTGCTTCAGTTGGGAACTTTTGTTGAAGTGGAAGCGATTGATGCTGACGGCTCCATTGGAATCGAAACGTTGAAAGCGCAATGTGCTCACTATGAAAGGCTTTTTTCGATTCGGGAACAAGATCATGTAAACGGGTCTTATAGCGACTTGCTTTTGGAAAAAATTTACTCAACCGGCGGCCGGTAAATCTCATCAAATCTCATTTGTAACAGGTTGATACACACGATCTATGCTCTTCTGTTCGCTTTTGGCACACGTTTTTAAGCATGTACAGAAAAGAAGTCTATGAAAGAGCATGACAAACTTCCGGAACACGAGCTCTCCGATTTGACAATAGATGATCTTTTGAACGACGATATTGAGGTGAATGACTTGTACGTTGATGAAGATGATGTTACGGAAGATGATCTCGTGCTCGGCGACGAAGACGATCTTGATGGCGAAGAAGATGAATACGAGGTAGAGTTGGATGAAGAGTTTGACGAAGACGATGTTGATGAAGACGACCTGGTGTTAGATGCCGATGAAGACGTCGAGGATTTAGAGTTGGATGATGATGACGACGACGACGATGATGACGATGAATTGTAAAAGCGATGGCATACGTGTCAGGCGCAGACTTTAGAAAACGTTTTGTGAAAACTACATTTCACTCCAACTAATAACGCACACTTATCGTCATTTCTGAATAAATTCATGGAATGAAAAACCTGCTCTTCAAAACCAGAAAAACAGAAGTAATAAAAGCAATTCCCGTTGTGGCGCAAAAGCCGCTACCTGCGCTTACCACTTGTATTCTCCTGGATTTAATTGGCTACGCCAGTTTCGCCGTTCCGTTTTTTGGCGAGGTGATCGATTTTGTTTGGGCTCCGATTTCAGCCATTATCTATTGGCGGCTGTTTGGCTTTAAGAAAGGATTTTTCGGAGGATGGTTTAGTATGTTTGAAGAACTGATGCCCGGCCTAGATTTGATTCCAACGTTTACAATCACGTGGATTATTCAATTTGCAAAAAGAAACAAAGGATCCTTTCAGTTTAATGCATTGAACCGCTAATTACATCAACAATATTCAAATTGGTGTCGAGCACCACTATTTCTGCGGATGCGCCGGAAGCTATTCTTCCATACTTATTGTCGCACCGTAGCAACTTGGCAGGGTAAAGGCTGCACATTCGCAAAGCTTCATCCAGTGGAATATTTGCTTTTTTGACAAGGTTTACAAACGCTTTGTGCATAGACAGGGCTGAACCACTCAGCGTCCCGTTGCACTCGTATTTGTCGCCAATAAGCTGGTGCCGGTAATATCCGGCATTTGTTTCCGCGACAGCATCTGTAATTGCGAACAGTCGCTCGCCCATGATTTTTTTTGCAATTTCAATTGCTGCAAAATCAACATGATAACCATCAGGGATAATGCTTGCCACCACTTCAGGATGATTCATCGTAGCTCCAACCAATCCTGGTGAGCGGTGATGCAGCCCGCTCATGGCATTGAACAAATGCGTCACAGCGTGAACGCCGGCGTCCATTGCATTGTACGCATCTTCGTAAGTGGCGTTGCTATGGCCGGCGGAAATGATTATTTGATAAGAAGAGATAAGCTCCAATATTTCCGAAGAGCATACTTCCGGCGCCAGTGTAATCATTGTAATAACACCTTTTCCGTATTCAAGTAATTCCTGAACTTCTTTCGCGGTTGGCGGATGGATGAGTTCTTTTACATGAGCGCCTCTTTTTTCATCGTTAAGCCACGGACCTTCCAGATGTAAACCCAAAACACCTTTGCCACCATTCTGCTTATATTTCCTAACGGCATCAATGCCTTGAATAAAAACGCCTACTGTATTAGTCGCAAGGGTCGGTTGAAATAAAGCAGTGCCTGTTTTTGCGAACTCCCGCTGCATAGTTTGTAATGTATCTACAGTCGGTTCGACTGCTAAAAGTTTTCCTGCAGCGCCATATACCTGCACATCTATAAACGCAGGAGCAATAAAACAGTCCTCGTAAAACCGTGGTACGGCAGGAGCTTCGTCTTTTGGAACAATGCGCTCAATCGCACCGTTTTCCATTATCACCGCGTAATTACTAAGCCAACCGTCGCCTGTAAAAATCTTATCAGCGGCAAACACTTGTTTCATTCAGTAAAAGTATGTAGCTGTGGAAAGAGTATGAAATCAGCCAACAACAAAGCGGTAGCCAATTCCCTTGATCGTAATGATTTCAATAGAAGGATCAAGCTTTAAGTAGTTGCGAAGTTTTGTTATGTACACATCAAGATTGCGGCTGTTGAAAAAAGAATCGCTGCCCCACAACAAGGTTAGGATTTCGCTGCGCTCAACTATTTTATCTCGACTATGATAAAGGATGCGAAGCAGTTCGCTTTCGCGGTAGGAAAGTTTGCGTTGCTCCTGTGGATGGATTAATGTTTGCCTTTTTGTATTAAATAAATAACTCCCAATCGCGATTTCTTCCTGATCGTGCGGCTGCACCTGTTGCTTCAGAACATTTTCTATTCTTACTATCAGTTCTTCTATGCTGAAAGGTTTGCGGATGTAGTCGTTTGCTCCCAGGCGAAAACCATTCACCACATCCGATGTCTGCGATTTAGCACTTAGAAATATTATCGGCACTTCACTGTCTCTGTTGCGGATTTCATCGGCAATAGCAAATCCGTCTTTGTTTGGTAGCATTATATCGAGCACACACACGTCGGGTTTGCATTTTTCAAACTGGGACAAGGCTTGTGCGCCGTCATCTTCTAAGATCACGTCATATCCGCGACTTTGCAAAGTCTCGCTTACAATCTTTGCAAGAAAAGTTTCGTCTTCAACATACAGAACCTTTACCTTTTTCATTTACATGAAAGTTATGAAGCCTGATGCCTTGGCAACAGAATATTAAATGCCGTTCCGCTACCGTTCATTGACTCCACTTTTATTTCGCCATTATGTCTTTCCACAACGTGAGCTACGTAGCTGAGTCCTAATCCATATCCTTTTGCATTGTGCAGATTGCCTGTCGGCACCCTGAAAAATTTATCGAAGATTTTATTGTGATATTCCGCGGGGATACCAATTCCTTTATCTTCTATCCTCAGCAAAACTTTTCCATCGGATTCCTTCACTTTCATGTCGATCTCAGGAGAAGAGCCGCTGTACTTTAAAGCATTGTCCAGCAAATTGAAAATCACGCTAACCAGGTGCAAGCGGTCGCCTTCCAGTTTCGTGTTGCCTTCGGTTTGAACCTTTACGGAAGCCTTCTTTTTTTCAAACTGTAGTCGCATGGATTCATTTACCTCGTCTACCAAAGCCTTCATATCGAGAGGTTCGTATTTGAGATCAATTTCCCGCTTTTCAAACATCGAAAGTTTTAGCACCTTGTCTACTAAAAGAGAAAGTCGCTGTAGTTCATTTGCAGAAATATCAAGGTATTCTTTAGTTTTTTGCGGATCAAAATTCTGGCTAAAATTTCGCAACGACTCAATGGCAACACTTACAG
>JAEZJD010000301.1 GCA_023436425.1 Bacteroidota bacterium
AGCCAACGATGCGTGTTTGCGTTTCTTCTTTGGGATTGAGCAGTGTTCTTCTTTCTTTGGATGGAGGTGCTGTAATTACTTTCTTTTTTACCAATTTGTTTTTTTCCACGAGATGGGCAGTATCTGCAGGCACTTCGCGAACCACTTCTGCAGGGGACTTGTCTTCCCGCAAACCTTTAAAGGACGGCTGTCGAATGGCGCCACCTTTGGTCATTTCCCTATAGCTGATTTCTGCAACAACCTCCGGCTTTACCCAAGTGACAGCAGCCTTTGGCGGATTGGGCCGAAAACGGGAGGGTTTGTTGTAGTCGGGTACAATTGAAAATGGACAGTTGGGAGTAACAAATGGTTTTAATTTTTCGATAATCATCTTCTGCTGCTCACGGTTGAATCCGGTGCCAACAGGAGTAACAAACTGAAATTTTCCATCATCCATTATTCCCATCAGCAATGCACTAAATAGTTTGTTGCTGCCTTCATTCAATGTATAGCCGCCAATCACCATTTCCTGCCGTTTTTCTGTTTTCACTTTCAGCCAGTCCTTGGTGCGGGCCCCCGGCGTGTAAACGCTGCCTTTTCTTTTGGCCATAATGCCTTCCAGATGAAGTTGTGGGGCATATGCAAATGCTTCTGCGCCTTTGTCGTCAATGCTTTGGCTAATGCGAATAAATGTTATGTCCGGCCGTACAATTTCCTCCATCAATTCCCGTCTTTTTTCTACCGGCAGATGCATTATGGAGCAACCTTCCAGCCACAACAAATCAAAAAGATAGTAAAGTAGTTGACCGTCAGCTTCGCTTCTCCATCCCTGCAAATCGCTGAAGTCGGGAATGCCTTCCTCGTTAACCACAACGATTTCGCCATCCACAACTGCATTAATCCCCCAATCTTTCAGCGCCTGATGAATAGGATAAAATTTTTCGTCAAATGATTTATTGTTGCGCGAGCAAATGCTGACTTCGCCATTTTGCATATAACCCAACGCTCTGTAGCCATCCCACTTCATTTCGTATTGCCAGTCGGGCTCATTTACGGGTTCATAAACCAGTGTCGCAAGCATGGGCTCGATGTTCTTTGGAAAAGGAGCAGGGATGCCTTTTTTCAAAAGATCAGTTGCCTTCGGGGAAAGTTTCGATGATGATTTTTTTGACTTCATGCCGCAGATTACACGGCATTATTTCAACAATTATACCTGATGGAATTATGCAAAAAGAGAGTCGATATTGATCTGCTCTAAGTAGGGCTGAAGATGATCAGTGGTCGTAAAGCTGCTCACTTTTTTAATTACATTGAAGTGAGTATGCCACATTACTTCTATGTAAACGTCGTGCAATTGATACAGCACAAACTTGTGAAAGCCTTCGGTTCTCTCAGCCAATAATTCGCCGCGTTCCCAAAGAGTGCGTGATCGTTCGATTTCCTGAGTCGTTTTAAACTGACGGTCTTTCATTGTGAGTTTAGAACCCAAAACTGTCTAAAGTTTAAATTTTTATGCAGAGGAAAAGCTAAAAGAAATCATTTCGTCGATCAATAACGCTTAGCAATAGCTGAAGCTGTCGTGGCATCATCATGCCGAAACACTTTTCGTGTCGTAAATACGTTCTACGACGTCGGCGTATTTCTGTAATACTACGTTCCGTTTAAGCGAAAGTTTTGGCGTCATCTCGCCTGTATCGACAGTCCACTCGTGCGGAAGCAAATCAAACTTTTTCACCTGCTCCACCTGATTGAAATTCTTGTTGTAGCTGGCAATTATTTCGTCGTAAAGTTTTAATACCTGAGCATCGCGGATCAATTGTTCATTCGTTGTGGCGTGTATGTTATTTCTCCGGCACCAATCCTGCAGATGTGCAAACGCCGGAACAATAAGTGCGGCAACAAACTTCCTGTTCGCTCCCACAAGCATCACCTGTTCAATAAAGGGCGACTCCTTCAATTTGTTTTCAACCGGTAAGGGTGCAACATATTTGCCACCGCTTGTTTTGAAAAGTTCTTTTTTCCGGTCGGTGATTTTTAAAAATCTGCCATTTACTATTGTTCCAATATCACCCGTAAGCAGCCATCCATCCTTTATTACCTCCTGGGTCAGATCAGGACGTTTGTAATATCCCATCATTATGTTAGGTCCGGTACACAAAATTTCTCCATCTTCAGCGATGCGCACTTGCACGTTTTCAATCAGCGGGCCTACGGTGCCAAACATGCGACCGTCCTCTTCGTACCGGTTTACAGAAATTACAGGAGATGTTTCCGTAAGCCCGTACCCTTCCATGATCACGATTTTTGCCGCCGTGAAAATCCTAATAAGTCGCACCTGGCAGGCTGCACCACCGCTCACAATGCATTGTATATTGTTGCCGAGAGCTTGCCTCCATTTGCTAAAAATTATTTTGTTTGCAAGCGAAAGCTGCATGTTGTACCATGCTCCCTGATTTTTGTTGATTTCAAACTTCTCTGCTAAGCCATGTGCCCAGAAGAAAAGAGTTCTCTTTAGTCCGGTAAGCTCATTTCCTTTTTGAATTATTTTGTCATATACCTTCTCCAGCAATCGCGGAACGGTGGTGAACAAATTTGGCTTTACTTCTTTTAAGTTGTCGCCAATTGTATCTAAACTTTCAGCGTAATAGATGGATGTGCCCTGGAATAAATAGATGAACGTGACCATGCGCTCAAAGCTGTGATTTAGCGGTAGGAAACTCAGCGCCTTTTGATTGTCTCCCGGAGGGAAAACCGGAAGAGAAGCCATTACATTCGAAAGAATATTCCGGTGCGAAAGCATTACTCCCTTCGGAACACCGGTGGTGCCCGACGTGTAAATTATCGTAACGAGATCTTCACCATTGATTTTGTCGGACGCTTCTTTCAGTTGATTAGAATTTACCTCCGTCGGTTGCAAGAGGAGTTGCTTCCAATGAACCGCACCCGTAGTTGGTTCAAAGCTGTACACTTCACGAATGGTCGGCACTTTCGCTCTTATGCTTTGAACTTTTTCAAGCAAATTTTCATCATTCACAAAAACTGCTTTCACCTGCGCATCATTGAGCACAAACTCCAAATCGTTTAGATGTATCGTTGGATAAAGCGGCACGAGTACGGCGCCAATTTGCTGCACTGCCAAGTCTAAAAACACCCATTCTGGTCGATTTTTTGAAATCAAAGCTATTTTGTCGCGACCCTCAACACTCATGTCGTTTGCTGAAAAACCGCCAGCCAACAATCCGGCACTCAATCGATCCACTATGTCTTTGACCTCCGAAACGGAATATTCTCTCCATTCTCCGTTTTCCTTAGCTGCCAGCATCACTCCCTTGGCATTTTTTTCAATTCGCTCGTCAAAAAAATCGAATAACCGGTGCGGTTTGTTCATAAAGCGTAGTTTGTCCTGTAGCAATATAATTAATTAGAAAGAAATGCATCTGCCTGGAGAGAACACGTTAATTGTTGCTGAAAAAGTTTGTTAATCCAATTCTTTGCTCCAATAACTTCACAGGTGAAAACTTACTTTTGGAGAAGTATGGTAATGAAGAAAATTCTATTCGTTGCATTTGCACTGTTTATGGGAATCATAAGTCAGGCGCAATCAAAAAAGATTGTGGCTGATCGCATCATTGGAATTGTAGGCAGCCGCATCATTCTGCAATCCGATATTCAGAATGCAATTGCAGACATGAATCGCAGTGGTAATCCTGTGCCGGACAATGCCGAATGTTTGCTCCTGGACCAGGCGATCATGCAGAAAGTATTGGCCATGCAGGCTGACAAAGATTCTTTGGTGGTGACAGATGCAGAAGTGGAAGCGGAACTGGAGCAGCGTGTCAGGTATTTCATTCAGGTTTATGGAAGCCAGCAAGCGGTGGAGGATATGGCGGGGAAAACCATTTACCAGATAAAGGATGAAGCACGAGACGCAGTGCGGGAGCGGAAACTTGCCGAATCGATGCAGCGGAATATTGTTGAAAATGTGAAAGTGACGCCTGCCGAAGTGAAAGCCTATTTTGGACGTATTCCAAAAGATAGCTTGCCGTTCTTTGAATCCGAATTAGAAATTGGTCAAATTGTAGTTTATCCAAAGGCGTCCCGCGATTTGGAAGAATATGTGAAAAGTGAACTGCAGAATTATAAGCGCCTCATTGATTCTAAAACATCAACGTTTGAACAACTGGCCAGGCGCTACTCAGAAGATCCGGGTTCTAAGGAACGCGGTGGTCAGTATCAGATTAATCGTAACGAAAAAACCTGGGATCCAGCCTTTAAGGCAGCTGCGTTTCGCCTGAAAGAGGGTGAAATTTCCAATATTGTAAAAACAAAATTTGGCTATCACTTGATCCAAATGGTTGAACGAAACGGCGATGAAGCCATCATTCGCCACATTTTGCGCAAGCCCCCGGTGACGGATGAAGAGGTGAACAAAGCAGTGGTTAAATTGGATTCTGTAAGAGCGAAACTGATTGCCGGAGCCATGGACTTTAATACAGCTGCAGGTAAATTCAGCGAAGATGAGCAGGCAAAGTTTCAGGGACCTTACATCACGGGGCGCAACATGGAAACATTTGTCACCATAGATGAATTGGATAAAAATATTGTTGGGATGCTCGACAAACTTCAAATTGGTGAGTTCTCTCAGCCCACCGTCTTTACAGA
>JAEZJD010000048.1 GCA_023436425.1 Bacteroidota bacterium
ATAGCTTAACACAACACGACGCTGGTGTGTACTGTTGTCTTTACTCTTTGTGATTAGAGGCTCAGCATATACACGCAGTGCTTTTGCTTTTGCCAATGTGGTTACGATTCTTTTGTGCTTGATAAGCTGACAAGTAAGATTGCTTAACAACGCTTCGCGGTGCGCTTTTTTACGACCGAGGTTGTTGATTTTGTCTCCGTGACGCATGACTTTTTAGTTTGAGGTTTAAGTTTTAAGGTTCAGGTTTATCTACCCTCTCCCTTCTTAAACGAAGTGATTAAATATCGGCTGCACCGTGTCAAGGAATTGCAGCCTACGCCCCCAAAACCCCTAAGGGGAGCAGAGGCATTGATCAAAAAGAACTTAATTCTCCCTCTCTTTCAGGAGGGGGTTGGGGTGAGGCTTAATAATCGTCTCTATCCACACCCATTTTGCTTAAATCCATTCCGAAAGAAAGGCCTCTTTCGTTCAGTACAGATTCAATTTCAGAAAGTGACTTCTGACCGAAATTTCTGAACTTCATCAGATCTTCCTGCTCGTATTGGACCAACTCACTCAATGAATTAATCTTCGCTGCTTTTAAACAGTTGAACGCACGAACGGAAAGATCAAGATCTTCAAGTGGTGTTTTCAACACTTTCCGCAATTGCAAAGTTTGTTCATCAACGATATCTTCTTTCTTCTCCTCTTTATTGTCGAAGGTGATGTTTTCATCAGTGATAATCATCAAGTGCTGGATCAAAATGCGGCTTGCCTGCTTCACTGCTTCTTCGGGATGAATTGTACCATCGGTGCGAATTTCCATAACCAACTTTTCGTAGTCGGTACGTTGCTCCACGCGGGTATTTTCAATAGTGTATTTCACGTTTACAATGGGCGTGTAAATAGCATCTACAGGAATGAAGCCAAGGTGCGCATCTTTTGGTTTGTTCTCCTCAGCAGGAACGTAACCGCGACCTTTTCCGATAGTAATTTCGATGTCAAGTTTTGCTGAACCATCCAGCGTGCAGATAAGTAAATCCGGGTTCATAACCTGGAATGACTGCGTGCCTTCTGCAAGCATACCTGCTGTAAATTCAGTCCTGTTTTTTATTGATAAAGTGATCTTCTCATTCTGAACATCGTGATCAACAATTCTTTTCAAACGCACTTGCTTCAGGTTGAGGATAATTTCTACTACGTCTTCAGAAACACCTTTGATTGTTGCAAATTCGTGCTCCACACCTTCTATTTTCACACCAGTGATTGCATAACCTTCCAGTGAATTCAGAAGAACACGGCGCAAGGCATTACCAATGGTAACACCATAACCCGGCTCCAACGGACGAAACTCAAATTGGGCTTCGAAGTCAGATACCTTTTGGAGAACGATTTTGTCGGGCTTCTGAAAATTTAAAATAGCCATTTGTATTTTCTTATTTAGATTTTTGAATGCTACAGGTCCGAGCTGTTAGAATAGGCCGCGAGATCTTGAATCAACCTCAAGGCTTTAGCTAACAACTTTTACTTAGAGTACAATTCCACAATGAGCTGCTCCTTAATATTCTCAGGAACAGAATCCCTTTCCGGGTAAGTGATGAACGTGCCCTGCATTTCTGTTTCGTTGTAATCGACCCAATTGAGTTTTGTATTTCTTCCGCGAATCTGGCTGGTGATAGCCGTATTGTCTTTCGATTTGTCTTTCAAAGCAACAATATCACCCGGCTTCAATTGGAAAGAAGGGATGTTCACTACTTCGCCGTTGACACTGATATGTTTGTGGCTTACCAACTGACGTGCAGCCGGACGGGAAGGAGCAATACCCATACGGAATACTGTATTATCCAAACGGGCTTCCAATAATTTGATCAGATTTTCACCTGTAACGCCTTTCCGACGTGATGCTTCTTCGAAAGTTTTGCGGAATTGCTTTTCCAGCACACCGTATGTGTACTTAGCTTTTTGCTTTTCACGAAGCTGAAGTGCATATTCGCCTAAGGTTTTACGCTTGCGCTGTGCACCGTGTTGACCAGGAGGGTTGGAATTTTTTCCCAACCATTTGCCATTGCCGAGGATAGGCTCACCGAAAATACGGGAGATCTTGGTCTTAGGACCATTGTAACGTGCCATGTTGTTTATTCATTTCCGCTTTTTAAAAACCGGAGCATTCATCGTTTAAAGCGGTAAAAATTAATGAAGCTCCCTTTTATTAAATGAAACCAAACGGCTCAATATGTCTTTCGTTGTAGTTGACAGTTGATAGAAGAAAAACGAAGAACTATCAATGACAACAGTAACGTATTATACTCTTCTCTTCTTTGGAGGACGGCAACCATTGTGTGGTAATGGCGTAACGTCTTTAATCATGTTTACCTCGATGCCTGATTGAGCCAGCGCTCTGATAGCACTTTCTCTACCAGCACCAGGACCTTTCACAAAAACATCTACTCTTTTTACACCTGCATCCGAAGCCACTTTTGCAGCATCGGCAGATGCCATTTGCGCAGCGTAGGGCGTGTTCTTTTTTGAGCCTTTGAAGCCCATTTTGCCCGCACTGGACCAGGAAATTACTTGTCCTTGCTTATTGGTGATGCTGATGATAAGGTTGTTGAAAGTAGCGTTCACATGTGCATCCCCGTAGGAATCTACTTTTACGATTCTTTTCTTTGCAGCGGCCTTTGCGCTTTGTTGTCCTTTGCCGCCTTGTTGTGCTTTTGCCATTTAGGTAGTCTTCTTTTTTTAATTATTCCAACAAACTGCCGGAACTGAACCAATTCTCCGCCTGCACCCGAGGCATCCGCAATTGATTCAAAAAATTTGGTGCATTCTTCGAAAGCTCAGAATGACACTCGTGTCATGGTGAGCCTGACGAATATTACTTCTTAGGTGCTTTCTTTTTACCCGCAACCGTTTTACGCTTTCCTTTACGTGTACGGCTGTTGGTTCTTGTACGCTGACCTCTAACCGGCAATCCCTTACGATGGCGAAGACCGCGATAGCAGGCGATGTCAAGCAGACGCTTGATACTCATCTGAACTTCCGAACGAAGCTGCCCTTCCACTTTGAATTCGTTTGTGATTGCGTTACGAATGGCATTCAATTCATCGTCATTCCATTCGTGCACTTTCTTGCTACGGTCTATACCGTTGTTATCAAGAATGTAGCGGGCGGTAGATGGTCCGATACCATAGATATAGGTAAGACCTATTTCGCCTCTTTTATTTTTTGGTAAGTCAACGCCGGCAATACGAGCCATGTTTATTCTTAATTTTTAATTTTCAATTGAATACTATCCTTGTCTTTGCTTGAAGCGGGGATTCTTTTTGTTGATAACATAAAGCTTGCCCTTGCGACGCACAATTTTGCAGTCGGCACTTCTTTTTTTAATGGATGCTCTAACTTTCATATTGTAGACTTTAGTACTTAGTACCAAGTACTAAGATGCTGAACAATTATTTATACCTGAATATTATTCTTCCTCTACTCAAATCGTAAGGACTCATCTCCACTCCCACTTTGTCGCCCGGCAGAATTCTAATGTAATGCATCCGCATTTTTCCTGAAATGGTCGCCAGGATCTCGTGCCCATTCTCCAATTTAACTCTAAACATCGCATTAGATAAAGCTTCTATGATCGTTCCGTCCTGCTTTATTAATGGCTGTTTTGACATATAAATATGGAGCACCCGGTACAAATACACATTGAGAAATCAGTTTCAAAGTGCCTATTTTCGTCCGGGCGGGCAAAGATATATCGTTTCAGCAGAAAAAAGTAAAAGGAGCCGCCTTTTTGCTGAAACCGGAAGGATTTTTTGGGTAAAAATTAAGTTTTAATGTGCCGGTAGCCGTTCCAGTGGCACTTTGGTCATTTCCAAATACCTGTTTTGCAAATCGTGAATATAGATTGGGTTATTGAAACGCCTTTTGTCTTCGCGGTACCATATTTCAAAATTTGAGAAGTTACCGGGGTCGTGTACCAGCATTCGGAACGAATCTTTCCTGTAATTGACACCTTCGGCGGTCTCTTCTTTCTCAAATCCAAACAGGTTGATCAGGCGTTCCTCTGTTAACGGCAGCGGCGCAATATCTTCGGGTGCATACCAAAACTCTTGAATACCATTGTCGACAGCAGCCATGTTTTGTTCCCTGCTGATACGAACGACTGTTCCTTCCTTTTCTTCGTTGTCAAACAAAACCCGAACTACATCTCCTTCCTTCAGTTCTGAAATTTTTAGCATAGCAATTTTTTTGAGACTAATATTAAAATTACTTCACTTTCAGTTCAGAAAAACAATTCAGTTGTCATTCAATTCGCAAACGGTTAAAATTATTAAAAATCATTCGGCCCAACTCATTACGTATCCCTCGTTTTCTATCTCCAGCGCCTGCTTTGTAAGCATCAATGGGTGAAAAGTGTCTACCATAACGGCGAGTTCTTTTGTTTCTTTCGCACCAATGCTTTTTTCAACTGCACCGGGATGCGGGCCGTGCGGAATGCCGGCTGGATGCAACGTGATCATTCCGCGTGTCACATTTTTTCTGCTCATAAAATCGCCATCCACATAATACAGTACCTCGTCGCTGTCGATGTTGCTATGATTATATGGCGCCGGAATGGCTTCGGGATGATAATCGAATAGCCTTGGGCAAAAAGAGCAAACAACAAAGTTGTTGGCTTCGAACGTTTGATGCACCGGTGGCGGCTGATGAACACGTCCGGTTATCGGCTCAAAATCGTGGATAGAAAAAGCAAACGGATAACAGCAACCATCCCACCCTACAATATCAAATGGGTGCGTTCCGTAGTGGATGTTGTATTGAATCCCTTTCTTTTTGGTTTTGATGATAAAGTCGCCGGTTTCATTAAATGTCTGCAAATTTTGCGGCGGACGAATGTCTCTTTCGCAAAATGGTGAATGCTCTAAAAGCTGTCCGTACTTACTCAAGTATCTTTTTGGAAACCGAATGGGGCTAAATGATTCAACTATGAACAGCCGGTTATTTTCTGAGTTAAAATGTATCTGATAGATCGTCCCACGCGGAATGGCCAGGTAATCGCCATAGCTGAAAGGCAATTCTCCGTATGTTGTTTTTAGCACACCGCTACCTTCATGAATAAAAATTAACTCGTCTGCATCGGCGTTTTTATAAAAGTATTCAGTGGTGCTTTGCTGTGGCGCAGCCAATGAAATATGGACGTCATTATTCACCAAAACAGGAGTGCGACTTTCAAGATAGTCCTTAACCGGTTTTACATTGAAACCTTCAAAGCTGCGGTGGCTCAGCATCTTTTCTTCGGCAACTTCAGGTGCAACATTTACCGGCTTTTCGGTTTTTATTATCTGCGTGGGCGGATGCACGTGGTACAGCAGCGAGTAATCATTTGAAAACCCTTCAGTTGAAAAAAGTTGCTCCGAGTATAAGTCACCATCAGGCTTCCGAAATTGTGTATGTCGTTTGTGCGGTATTTTTCCAAGAGAATAGTAGTAGGGCATAACAATCGTATTCAGCAACGTCAAATTTACTATCAATTTCAGTGCTGAAATGGCAAAATGCTGCTGAGAGACCGACTAGATAATGTGGTGCTTACGTGTTGTTCTTACACTTTGTGACCGATTAACTCACTTATTTTAAGAAGCAAAAAATCTATGTCGAACGGTTTAGCGATGACGTCATCAGCACCGAATAATGCAGATCTGGTGAGGCTTATATCAAAGCCGCTCATGATGAACACTTTTGTGTTTGGCAGATATTGATTGTGTTTTACTTTCCAACAAAGTTTACGTCCATCTTCACCGTTGATGTTTACGTCTACCAAAACCAGATGCGGAGGAAAATACTCGAGGATTTCTTCCGCTTCGGATATGCTTGCCGCTGTTTCAACAATAAACTCCTTTTGAACCAGCCGCCGCTCAAGGAGCATGAGGAGATCCAAATCATCGTCCACAATAAGAATACAAAAGTTGTTTTCTTTCACTGTTGAAGTTCTAAATTTCTAATAGTATGGTTTAAAGGAATGCCGGCAAGCAGTTCAGAGGAATGGAGCTTATCTGACGAATTATCAAAACTAGAACAGAACGAATATGCAAACAAGAGGATTTCTACCTTTTCTTGCTACAAACCCGCCCGCTGAAAAATTGAATTAAGACTGGTAAACCCTATTACTTCGTCCGCACGGGCACCAAATGGACGGTAATAAACAAGTATTATATAATTGTTTTCCGTACTCCAATAATTGCCTTCTGTTTGGCTAAAGTCGATAGGGCCACTCGCATTTACAGGTTTTGTCGCATACAAATAATTATAAAAACCCTGTTTTAAAAACAAAGTTTTTTCATACGTTCCTGTTGCCTCATTAAAATTCATTCGGCCCGAAGTGTCGGCAGCATAATTCGTCAATTCCCCAAAGATGTACACATCGCTGCCTTCAATCGGCCGTTTTCCCTGTGGAGTAAATGTAAATCGAACAAATGCGTAATCTCCCTGCCAAAATGGATTTAAGCCTTCGAGGGTTTCAACTGTATAGCTTCCGTTCATATCGCGATAATAGATGTATCCTTCGCCGCCGCGGTTTGCTTCGGGTTTCACGTACACATTTACGGAGTCTGCCCTGTTTTCCAGACGCAGCATTCTGTCGCTCATTAATCTTAGGCTGCGCATGTCCAGCCACCGAAACTCTTTTCCTGCTAGCATTCCTGTAATTCCTTCATCGCTGTACTCGTAGTAATTGCCCCGGTAAATTGTAGGACGTTCAAGAAAAAGTGATGTCTGCCAATTATTATTTTGGAGCACGGCCACTTTAATGTCATTTGGACTTAAGGCGCGGACGCGATTATCCGTTTGCACAAAAATCTGAAGCTTCTGTCCCGTTCTGAACAGTGATGCGTTGTAAGGCTGTTGCACCTGTGCGGCAACTTTGGATTGATTATTTACGACTATAAACCTTTTTGTGAACACAACCTTTGACGTATCGTTATCTAAAAAGACTTTCAACAAATAATTTCCCGACTTGGTCGGGTAGCAATTTTTGTCAGGCAGCAATGCTTCGTAATGAACGTAATGTGTGGTGGACAACGAAGAATTTCTGTAGGTTGTTATTCTGTTGTTTTGAAAACCTTGTATGTATTCGAACGGACGGAGCAGCGTCGGCGACCAATCAGCATTGCGCAATTCGTAGGTGTAGTAATAATTTTTTATTCGTGTGTCCAGGTCATCAAAATCCAACTGCAGCACATCACCGCTAAGCAGTGTTATAACAGGAAAAGATGTCTGGTCTGCACCGCGGTACAATTTTATGGACCGAATGTTATCATTATACACGGAGGTTTGCGCAGATGCAGCAACAGAGCTGAATAGAAAAACCGTCACAATGAATAATTTGTATGTATTTAAAATCAACCGATGTTGCACGCTGTATCTATTTTTGGTAAACAATAAACGTAGCCAATAGTTATTTGGTATTCGCCTACGGAGGCAATAATTTTTTACTTTGAACATTTCATCTTTCATAGCCCGACGTATTGCTTTCAATCAGCAAAAATCGTTCTCACGATTTATCATCAGGCTGTCGATAATTGCCACTGTTATCTCTGTAGCGGTAATGATCATCACGCTTTCGTTTGTAAACGGCTTTCAGGAAACAGTGAGCCAAAAGGTTTTTAGTTTTTGGGGACACGTCCGTATTGAGTACCGCCAGCCACAAAAAGCGGCCATAGCTGAAGAAGAACCCATCGGACAAAACGATTCACTTATTGAAAACATAAAGAAACTTCCCCACATCAGATCCGTTCATCCGTTTGCCACCAAATACGCCATACTCAAAACAGCAGATGAAATGGAAGGTGTGCTGTTAAAGGGTTTGGATTCCTCGTACGATTTTGCACACTTTAAGCCTTTTGTCCAACAGGGCGGCAGGTGGATTCGGTTTAACGATACGACTTATTCCCGTGAAATAATTATTTCAACAAATACGGCAAAAACGCTTGGGTTAAAACTGGGCGATCGGGTGCTGATATATTTTATTAGAGAAGATGGAACGATGCGCCCTGACAAGTTAACCATCGTCGGTTTGTATAAAACGAGCATTGATGAATACGATAAAACTTTTGCAATTGGCGATCTAAAGCTAATTAGAAGGTTAAATGGCTGGGAGCAGGATCAGATCGGCGGTTACGAAATTTTTCTGGACGGTTATAAGAAAATGAATGAGGTGAGTGAACAAATCCGGTATGTTCACGACTTTCCGGCGGCGTGGGAAGCAAGAACATCAAAAGAGCTGTATCCGCACATTTTCGACTGGCTGGACGTTCAAGACACCAATCAAAATATTCTGATCACGATAATGATCATTATTGCCATCATCAATTTGATAACGTGCCTGATCATCCTTGTTTTGGAAAGATTACAGATGATCGGCGTTTTGAAAGCGATTGGTGCATCTAATTGGACGGTGCAAAAAATATTTTTACACCATTCTGCCATAATCACATTTGCTGGTGTAATCATAGGCACTGCTGTTGCCTTGCTTCTGTTGTTTATTCAAATGCAAACAGGCTTTATTCGCCTGCAGGAAGAAGCCTACTACATGCAAACTGCAGAAGTGAAGGTGATTTGGTGGCAAGTTGTTGCGGTTTGTGTAGGAACGATGGTTGTTTCTTTTCTTGTGCTACTCATTCCGTCTCTCATCGTAAGAAAAATTCAACCTATAAAAGCCATTCACTTTAAATGAGGTGAGAAAGAATTATTCCCGTTGCTACAGCAGCGTTAAGTGATTCTGCCGCTCCTTTTTTCGAAATTGTTATTTGTTCATCAGCAATAGAAATCAACTCCTCCCCAATTCCTCTTGATTCATTTCCGATGATGAGAATTCCTGGCGAAAATGGATGGAATTCTTCTAATGGCGTGCCGTTAAGCGTTGCGGCTACTTTTTTCATCTTTTGTTGTTTGATCCACCTCTGACCGACGTCATAAAACACATTCACCCGTGCAATGCTCGCCATTGTGGCCTGCACAACCTTCGGATTGTACAAGTCAGCACAGCCCTCTGTACACACGACATCGGTTACACCAAACCAATCTGCAATGCGGACGATCGTACCAAAGTTGCCGGGATCCTGAATGGTATCGAGATACAACACGATTCCGGATGACTCGGGCTGTTTCGATGGAAACTGCTTGACTAATGCAACCACCTGGTTGGGTGTTTTCAAGAACGACAATCTTTCTATGTCTGATTGAGACACAACTTCAACTTTACTGTTTTCACCATGTGCAACTGCCCATTCATCAATGGCATATATTTTCTCAACTGCCGTTGGTGCAATTGAAAGCAATTCAGACACAACCTTCGGACCTTCGGCCACGAACAACCCCGCTTCTTCTCTTGATTTTTTGTGGCCTAAACTTTGAATATCTTTGAAAACGTTTTTATTGAGCATAGATTCTCCTTTAACATGATGTTTTTGCCCGAGGGAAATTTTTTCAGATCGTCCGGATTTTTCGCATTATTTATTTCCATCCTTTTTTTTTCATGTACAACGGTAAAAAATTTTCCCGCTGGCAAACCGTACGTTTACGAAACCAATATTGAAGTTGAAGGTAGTCTCCCGGCAGGTGAAAAAAAAGACTTGGCGCTGCAATTGGTGCAACAACTTCACGACAGCATTCAGGTTCGTTCCGTTAGGAAATTTTTTGGGATACGCAAAGGACTGCCGCGGTTTTTCTTTGAAGAGATAGTTAATCCACCTGTATTTGACAGTATCAATGCAGGTCATTCCGTGGCGTTTATGGAAGCCCTGTTGCACTCACTGGGATATTTTCGTGACACCGTAAGTTTTACTGTTGATATTGATACGGTATCCGCAACTGAGCTACCGACAACCGTTAACTTTTTTGTTGATCCCGGAATAGTTACACGTCTCGATTCAATAAGCTATAATCTTATCGGCGATACGGTGGAGTCTAATTCGCAATTCAGAAAAGAATTAGATACAATGCAACAAATCACCTTGAATTCGCTGAATGAATCAGTGATAAAAAAAGCTGATCCTTTTTCTAAATATGCATTGTCTGCCGAACGGGACAGGCTCGCAGATGTTTACCGCGACCACGGCTATTTGCGATATTCTCAGGAAGAAATGCTCGTACTATGGGATACTGTTGGACTCGCGTTAATCCGGCCAACGCTTGATCCCATTGAACAGGCACGCCAGCTGGAGGAATTGCGCCGACGACGAGAGAACCCCACCGCTGATGTTGAATTCCGACTTAGGACAAACCCGGATTCTACACGCATCACACGTTATTACATCGGCAACATAACCGTGTATCCCGACATCGGGACCGACACCAGTGCTGCCGTAAGAAATGTTGTTCAAATTGGAGATTACAAATTTGTCTCTTACCAGGATCTGTTTAAGCCTAACAAACTCACGGATTATATTTTTCTGAAACATGGCGATTTATATCGGCAAAGCCTTCACCTGAAGACGCAAAATAAATTCAGCGGCTTGGGTGCGTGGCGGTTAGTGGATGTAATTCCTACGCCGCGGGCAGGAGAAGACACTGTTGATTTTGATATTCGCATGACCCCAGCGAAAAAATATGCATTTAATATCAACCTGGAAGGCAGCCGCAACCAGGGCAATCTTTCACTTGCAGAGGGTAACCTTATTGGTGTGGGAATAAATGTAGGATTACAAAACAGAAATTTTGCGAGGGCGGCAAACTTGGCGACGACAAACTTCAGGTATGGCGCAGAACTAAATGCAACTACCGGAGCCAATCTTGTGCAAACACAACAAATTTCTTTGAGCAACACCATTCAATTCCCACGCATGGTGCCGCATATCCGCGGATTCTTCGATCCGGAAAGGGACAATGAAGTGAGAAGTATTTTTTCTCTCAACCTCGCAAGCACCGATCGAAGAACGTATTACAATCTTAGCACTTTCAACACATCGTGGGCTGTAGAAAAAAGCTGGCGAAATAAATTATTAGGAGTTCGGCTTCCGAATATCGAATACAATTATCTGATTGTACGTGATTCACTGGCTGAGTTGATGCGAAGAAATGTTTCTTACAGGTACATTTTCAATACCGGTTTTATCATTTCATCTCTGTTGAATTACAGTATAGCTGGCGGGCACGATAACATTACTAATGTTGTGAGCACCGCCCTGGAAGTGCCGCTGCTTCCATTTGCCTTGCGGTCAGATTTTTACAGGTTTACAAAACTGGATGCAGAATTCAGACAGACGCATAAAATCAGGCGTTCTGCATTTGCATGGAGATTCTTCAGCGGTGTCGGCGTAGGAATGCCGTTCAATTCCACCGACGTAATTAACAAGTATCTTCCTTTCTTTAGAGCGTATTATGCGGGTGGACCCAACAGCATGCGGGCATGGGGGATCCGAAAGTTGGGCCCCGGATCAACGCTGCGATCATTCAACCGCACGGATGCTCCTGACCGTTTTGGCGATATGCGCCTGGAGGCTAACGCAGAGTACCGCTTTTACGTGGCTACTTACAGCGGCATCATCATCAACAGCGCTGTGTTTACTGATATTGGCAACATTTGGTTTCTAAGAGAAAATCCCGACTTTCCTGATGGCGAATTTCGGCTGAGCAAGCTGGGAAGGGATATTGC
>JAEZJD010000049.1 GCA_023436425.1 Bacteroidota bacterium
CAGCAGGACTGATATTGAGATTAAAGCGGAATACATCGGTCAAGCTTTCATTGACCAGTTTGGAAAAAAAGTAGCTGCAAACAAGCCGTATCGCTTCACATTTAGAAAGTTTTTCCAGCCAATAAACTTCATGGTCAAATGGTTTGCTTTCGATTCAGCAAACAATCCTATCACTACAAATTCAATTTCAGCATTGCAGCGTCTGCAGCCATTTAAAACGGAAAGCGCGAACAAACTTGACTATTCGTGGTGGGGCGGCATAAAAGCGGAAAACAACCACCATGAGCAGTTCTTAACCGTTGCGGAAGGTGATGCGAACCTGTTGCCGGGAACCTACGAATTGGGTATCACGTGGGATGATGCGGTTCGTGTTTATGTGGATGGAAAATTGATTGTTGATGAATGGAATCCATCGCTGTACAAGTTTGATGAATCCCCACATAAAACAGTTAAACTGCAGTTAGGCGGCAAGCACCATTTTCGTGTGGAGCATGTGGAGCTTGGAGGTTTTGCTACGCTCAGTTTAAAGTTGAAGAAATTGTAGGTGAAATCGAGCGAAGCGGCTGATAATTCTTAAAAGCATCATAAACCGTCAGTGTAAATGTTTGAGGCGGGAAAATTTCTCCCCTAAACTTTTGCTGCTTTAAGGTATACTCCTATCTTTGCGCTCCCAAATCCTAAAACACATCTTTAGGAGAAAAGCTGGGACCGGTCAAATGTCACAAAGAATCAGAATTAAATTACAGTCTTACGACCACAACCTTGTTGATAAATCAGCAGAGAAGATTGTCAAGACTGTTCGCAGTACAGGCGCAGTGGTAACAGGACCAATTCCTCTGCCCACTCGCAAGAAGATATTTACAGTTTTGCGTTCACCGCACGTCAACAAAAAGAGCCGCGAACAGTTTCAGTTGGCGACGCATAAGCGCCTTCTTGACATCTACACTTCTTCTTCAAGAACAGTAGACGCTCTTTCAAAGCTTGATCTGCCTTCTGGTGTGGAAGTAGAGATCAAAGCATAACCCTAACGCCCTGATGGGGAATTAGGTTAGTTCTTATAAAAATTAATTTTTTCATCTCTCAATTCCATTAGGAAAAAAAGAGCTCTGAAACACACTTCTAAACTTCCTTTGAGGGGGTTTGGGGGCATAATAAACAAGCCCTTCGAGGTTTGTTTGTCACCGGTACTTCCCCCGGCACTCGCTTGCATGGTGAGCTTGCCGAACCACGGAAAAGGTCGGATGATGAACCAGGATTGAAGTCCCAATGTTCCTTGGGTCTGTCTTGTATAACCTTGCGGGGATTAAACCGCAACAGAAATGAAAGGAATCATTGGTAAAAAAATTGGGATGACCAGCATCTTCGATCAGGGTGGCAAACAAACTGCCTGCACGATTATCGAAGCGGGTCCCTGCGTTGTCACTCAGGTTAAAACGCAGGAAACAGATGGCTACAACGCACTCCAGGTAGCCTTCGGCGACAGAAAAGAAAAGCACACAATAGGCGCCGCAAAGAACCACTACGCAAAGGCTAATACATCAGCCAAAAAGTTCGTTAAAGAATTCAGAAACTCTTCCCTCGAAAAAAATATTGGTGACACCATCACTGTAGACATCTTCGCTGAAGGCGATAAAGTTGAAGTGGTAGGCACAACAAAAGGAAAAGGCTTCCAGGGTGTGGTTAAGCGCCATGGTTTTCATGGTGTAGGTGAAGGTTCTCACGGTCAGCACGACCGCCAAAGAGCACCCGGTTCCATCGGTGGTTCATCTTATCCTTCTCGTGTGTTTAAAGGCATGCGAATGGCTGGCAGAATGGGCTCGGACCGTGTGAAGGTGAAAGGGTTGAAGGTGGTGAAGGTTTTCCCTGATAAGAATTACATCTTGTTGAGTGGCTCCGTTCCGGGTCACAATGGTTCAATCGTTTTAATCCAGAAATAAAATGGAAGTAAAAGTATTAAGCATAGAAGGAAAAGAAACAGGTAGAACTGTTGACCTGCCCGAAGAAATATTTGGTATTGAGCCAAATGATCATGCTATTTATTTAGCTGTAAAGCAATATTTGGCTGCACAACGTCAGGGCACACATAAAGTGAAAACACGTGCTGAAGTGCAAGGTGCCAGCCGCAAGCTGCACAAGCAAAAAGGTACCGGTGGTTCACGTAAAGGAAACATTCGTAATCCGTTATACAAAGGTGGTGGTACGATTTTCGGACCTAAGCCCCACAAGTACGATATTAAGTTGAACCGCAAGGTGAAAGACTTGGCGAAGATGTCTGCTCTTGCATACAAGGCGAAGGAAAATGCTATCTACGTTGTAGAAGACGTGAACCTTGATGCACCCAAAACGAAAACGTTCATGAACATGCTGAACAGTTTGAAAGTTGGTGACAAAAAGTTGATGTTCATTCTTCCTGAATACAACGAAAATGTTTACATCAGCTCTCGTAACATTTCATCTGTATTAACAATGCTCATGAGCGACGTAAATACTTATGATCTGGTAAATTCAGAAGCCTTAGTGTTGACTGAAAGTGCTGCAAAAATTTTTGCAGGTAAGGAAGAAGAAATAGCAGCGTAATTATCAAATTCTAAACTAACAGAAATGAAACTTTCTGAAGTATTAATAAAGCCGATTTTAACCGAAAAAGCAAACGCACAGCAGGAAAAGCTGCGTCGTTATGCTTTCAAGGTTTCCCGTAGAGCCAACAAACTGGAGATTAAAAAAGCAGTGGAAGAGTTCTATGGAGTAAGTGTGGTTGACGTGAACACCGTAGTAGTTCCGGGCAAGAACAAGACACGCTATACAAAAAAAGGTTTCATCCAGGGACAAAAACCATCTTACAAAAAAGCGATGGTAACCGTAGCCGAAGGTGAAAACATTGATTTGTACTCAAACATTTAACCCTCTGTTCCCCTGAAGGGGAACTCTGAAAGGGGAGAGTTCTTATAAAAATGGTAACAAGCGCCGAGAAAGCTTGATTAATTAACAACACCGTTTGACAGAAATTTCAAGCGGGTTAAAAAAGTCCCTTTTTTGGGATTTACGCTATGGCACTAAGAAAATATAAACCAGTAACGGCCGGTACTCGTTGGAGAATCGGAAATGCATACGCGGAGATTACAACCGACACTCCTGAAAAATCTTTGGTTGAAACAAAGAAAAGAACAGGTGGACGTAACTCTCAGGGTCGTCGTGCGATGCGCTACATTGGCGGCGGGCACAAGAAAGCTTATCGCGTTATCGATTTCAAGCGCGACAAAAAAGCTATTCCTGCTACCGTTGCTTCTATCGAATACGATCCGAACCGTACGGCGTTCATCGCGTTGTTGAACTATGCCGATGGCGAGAAAAGATACATCATCGCACCGCAGGGTCTTCAGGTGGGAATGACCGTAGAAAGTGGAGACGCTGTTGCTCCTGAGTTAGGCAATGCATTAATGCTGAAGAACATGCCGCTTGGAACTGTTGTTCACAATATTGAAATGCAACCAGGTCAGGGTGGGAAAATCGCTCGTTCAGCCGGTGCGTCAGCACAGCTTGCGAACAAAGAAGAGAAATACGCCATTCTAAAAATGCCAAGCGGCGAATTGAGAAAAGTTCTGATCAATTGCTATGCGACCGTAGGTGTTGCGTCTAACAGTGACCATCAGCTGCAGTCGATGGGAAAAGCGGGACGTAACCGTTGGAAAGGAATTAAACCAAGAAACCGCGGTGTAGCTATGAACCCTGTAGATCACCCGATGGGTGGTGGTGAAGGTAAAGCTTCAGGTGGTCAGCCGCGCAGCAGAACAGGTCAATATTCCCGTGGCTTAAAAACGAGAACCAAAGGAAAAGGAAGCGATAAGTTAATCATTCAAAGAAAGAACGGAAGTAAACTGGCAAAATAATCTGGAGATGTGGCGATTTGAAGAGTTGAAAATGGGTTCTTCAAAGCCACAAAACAAAACACATTTTCCAATTATCAAATTATATAATTAGCATGGCTCGTTCAATTAAAAAAGGTCCTTACATAGCAGCACATTTGGAAGACAAAGTTGTTGCTATCAATGAAGGCAAGTCAAAAAAAGGTGTGATTAAAACATGGAGCCGTCGTTCAACAATCACTCCTGATTTTGTGGGGCACACATTCGCTGTGCACAACGGAAACAAATTCATTCCTGTGTATGTAACTGAGTTTATGGTAGGACATAAGCTTGGTGAATTTGCGCCGACAAGAAATTTTAAAGGACACTCGAGTAAAAAAGGATAACCACGAAGGCAAAAGGTTACAGGCGAGGTAAATGGCAAAGCCAAAACCTTAAATCCTTAAACCTTAAACCTTAAACCAAATAAAAATGGAAGCAGTAGCAAAACTGAAAAATTACCCAACATCACCACGCAAAATGCGCCTGCTGGCGGATTTGGTTCGCGGCATGCAGGTGGAAAAAGCCCTTGCTGTTTTGGAGCATAACCCAAAACATCCTGCCGTGCCTTTGCGTAAGTTGGTGTTGAGCGCTATAAGCAACTGGAAGCAGAAGAATGAAGGCGGCGATGAAGGGCAGTTGTTTGTAAAGACGATTTTTGTTGACGGAGCAAGAACATTAAAACGTATGCGTCCGGCGCCACAAGGTCGTGGTTATCGGCTTCGCAAGAGAAGCAACCACGTAACGGTAATTGTGGATGCAAAACCATAAAACGATTAGCCAATTTGACGATGAGCCGATGTACAAAAACAATTCAGCTTAGCTCATTATCAAATTACCAAATTATCAAATTGTCAAAATAAATACATGGGTCAAAAAGCAAATCCGATTGGTAACAGGTTAGGCATCATCCGCGGATGGGAATCTAACTGGTACGGTAACAAAAAAGACTTTGCAGGCAAACTGATCGAAGACAACAAGATCAGGACGTATCTCAATGCTCGTATCAACAAAGGTGGCATTGCGAAAATTGTTATCGAAAGAACATTGGGTAAACTCATTGTTACAATACATACATCTAAGCCAGGTATCATTATCGGTAAAGGTGGTGGCGAAGTGGATCGCATCAAAGAAGAGTTGAAAAAACTTACGGGTAAAGAAGATGTGCAGATCAACATTCTTGAGATCCGTCGTCCTGAACTCGATGCTATGATAGTGGGCGATACAATTGCACGGCAAATCGAAAACCGGATCAACTTTAAAAGGGCGACCAAAATGGCTATTGCCTCTACACTCCGCATGGGTGCAGAAGGTATTAAAGTAAAGTTAAGCGGTCGTTTGGGTGGAGCGGAGATCGCACGTAGCGAAGAATTTAAGCAGGGACGCACTCCGTTACACACTTTCCGTATGGATATCGATTATGCAAACGTTTTTGCTCAAACGGTTTACGGAAAGATTGGTATCAAGGTATGGATTTGCAAAGGTGAAGTTTTACAAAAGAGAGATCTTAACCCAAATTTCGTAGGTGGAAAGAGCGATGTAACCGACAGAAGAGAAAGAAGAGATGACAGAGGTTTTGGTGGAAGAGATCGCGATCGGGGTGACCGCAGACAAGGCGGTGGCGGTGGAGATAGAAGAGGCGGTGGTCGCCAGGGCGGTGCACAAGGTGGAAGAAGATAAAGTTTGCAGCCAACTATTAACAGTTGGCGACAGTAAAAAAGATTTTTAAAATGGTTTGAGTTTGCGTCTGCAAGCTGCAAACTGAAAATAGGAAACTGAATATGTTACAGCCGAAAAGAACGAAGCACAGGAAAATGCAAAAGGGTCGCATGAAAGGCGACGCAAAAAGAGGTACAACCATTGCCTTCGGTTCTTATGCATTAAAAGCACTGGATCAGCACTGGATTACCGACCGTCAGATTGAAGCTGCTCGTCAGGCATTAACCCGCAGCATGGAGCGTGAAGGTAATGTGTGGATCCGCATTTTCCCTGATAAACCAATTACACGCAAACCGGCAGAGGTACGTATGGGTAAGGGAAAGGGTAACCTGGAGTTTTGGGCTGCTGTAGTAAAGCCTGGTCGCATCATCTTCGAAATAGATGGCGTGCCTGAACAAGTGGCAAAAGATTCACTGGCTTTGGCAGCAGGTAAACTGCCTATTGCAACAAAATTTATTAAGCGTCGCGATTTAGCGGAAGCATAAGTAATTAGTCAGTTTGACAACATGGTAAGCTCCATGAGTTGTCAAATGTCGAATCGTCAAATTGAACAAAATGTCTAAGACAGTAGATTTTAAAAAGAGCATTCAGGGATTAAGTGAACAGGACCTACAAGCCCGCATCAAAGAAGATGAAATGCGCTTGAAAAAACTTGAGTTTGCTCATGCAATTTCTCCGTTGGAAAATCCAATGAGCATAAGGAGTCTGCGAAGAGAATTGTCGCGTTTGAAAACAGAATTAAAAAAGAAGCAATTAAGTGCATAAACAGCAGTGAGAAGTAGCAATGATCGGTGAGTAAATCTCCGGCTCAAAGCTCAAAACTCAAAGCTCAAAGCTTTTAAATTATGGCTGAAGAACAACAACAACAAACTACAGAATCTAATTCACCGGCCAGTTCCAGTGAGCTGACACGGAACCTCCGCAAGGAAAGAATTGGAGTGGTGACAAGCAACAAGATGAATAAAACCATCACCGTTGCAGTAGAAAGAAAAGTGAAGCACCCGATCTATGGTAAGTTCATTAAAAAGACTACCCATTTTCATGCTCACGACGAAAAGAACGAGGCAAGTATCGGAGATACAGTGCGCATCATGGAAACACGTCCGCTAAGCAAAACAAAGCGGTGGAGATTGGTTGAGATTGTAGAGAAGGTAAAATAATTAAGAAGTTACCAGTTTCGAGCTATGATTTTCGAGACTGTGGCATAGATAAAAAGTTTTTAACTGCTCCTAGTTCAAGGCTAAGAGCTCAAAGCTAAAAAAGATGATCCAGCAAGAATCCCGTCTGAACGTAGCGGACAATAGTGGTGCAAAAGAAGTTCTTTGTATCCGCGTATTGGGAAACAGTGGTCAGCGTTACGCAGGTGTGGGAGATAAAATCGTGGTGACAGTAAAGGATGCCATTCCAGCAGGCGGTATAAAGAAAGGAACGGTTGCAAAAGCAGTAATCGTTCGCACCAAAAATAAACTGCGCCGCAAAGACGGTTCTTACATCCGCTTCGATGACAACGCCGTTGTGATCCTGAATCAGGCGGACGAGCCAAGAGGCACACGTATTTTCGGACCAGTAGCGAGAGAGCTTCGTGATAAAGGTTACATGAAAATAATTTCACTGGCTCCGGAAGTGCTATAACAACAACTTAAATCATCCTGGCAGTATCAGGATAAAAAGGCAATTATAAATGAAAACAAGATTTAAACCGAAGTACAACATCAGAAAGGGCGATCAGGTGGTTGTTATCGCAGGCGATGATAAAGACCTGACAAAACCACGTCTCGTGAAAGATGTACTGGTTGATGAAGGAAAGGTGTTGGTTGAAGGTGTAAATATCATCACAAAGCACTCGAAACCTTCTGCGCAAAACACTAAAGGCGGCATCATCAAAAGAGAAGCTCCCATTCACATTTCTAACGTAATGCTGTGGGATGGAAAACAAGGTGCCAAAGTGAAGAGAGATGTTCAGGGAGATAAAAAAGTTCGTGTATCAAAAAAATCCGGGGAGGTAATTAAATAATGGCAACAGCAACAGCGGCTTATACTCCGAGATTAAAAGACAAGTATAAAAGCGAAGTTATTCCTGCTTTAATGAAGCGTTTTGGTTACAAATCGGTAATGCAGGTTCCCAAGCTCGAAAAAATAGCCATTAACCGCGGGGTTAACGGTGCAGTGAACGATAAAAAATTAATTGACATTGCTATTGAAGAACTGACAACGATCAGTGGTCAAAAAGCAGTAGCAACAATGTCAAAAAAGGATATCTCCAACTTTAAGCTTCGCAAAAACATGCCTATTGGTGCAAGAGTCACGTTGCGCGGCGAGAAAATGTATGAATTCCTTGACAGGTTAATTGCAGTAGCACTTCCACGTGTCCGCGATTTCAAAGGAATCAATGAAAAATCATTTGACGGTCGTGGTAACTACACAATGGGCGTTACGGAGCAGATCATTTTCCCTGAGATCGACATTGACAAAGTCAATCGTATCACGGGTATGGATATCACTTTTGTAACAACCGCACAAACCGATGAAGAGGCGTACGAGTTGTTGAAAGAGTTGGGAATGCCTTTTAAAAACATTAAAAAGTAAAAAACAAACATGGCTAAAGAATCAGTAAAAGCCAGGCAGCGCAAAAGGGAAAGAATGGTAGCTCAATATGCAGAAAAAAGAGCTGCATTGAAAGCCGCCGGCGACTGGAAAGCTTTGGATGAATTACCAAAGAATTCTTCTAAGGTGCGTCTGAAGAATCGTTGCCAAATGTCGGGCAGACCGCGTGGATATTATCGCTATTTCGGAATATCCAGAATCGCTCTTCGCGACATGGCACTCAACGGCACAATACCGGGAGTGAAAAAAGCAAGCTGGTAGTATTGTCAATTAACAATTCAAACAAATTCCAATTGCTCCAGAAAATTGGGGTGTAGGAGGACAAAATATGGTAACAGATCCTATTGCAGATTTCCTTACAAGAATCCGTAATGCGCAAATGGCAGGTCACAGAATAGTAGAGATTCCTGCTTCTAATTTGAAAAAGCGTATGACAGAAATCCTGTACAATCAGGGTTACATTTTGAAGTACAAATTTGAAGATGATAATAAGCAAGGTCTTATTAAAATAGCGTTGAAGTACGATGCTCAAACTAAACAGCCGGCAATTCAATCGCTCGAAAGAGTCAGCCGTCCTGGTCTGCGCACGTACGCAAAACCCGGTGAGTTCCGCCGCGTGAAAAACGGATTGGGTATTGCTATTGTCTCCACTTCACGAGGAGTGTTGACAGATAAAGAAGCAAAGGCGCAGAATGTTGGCGGAGAAGTTCTTTGCTACGTATATTAAAACGGCTGCCAGCTTCAGCTTGCAAGCTTCGGGATTTAACTCAAGCTCACAGCTCGAAACTCACAGCTACGGTTGCTGATACATTAAGCCGACACGAGAAGGCTGACCGGTCAGTAAACTTTAAACTTGAAACCTTAAACTTTAAACTTTTTAGAAATGTCTCGTATAGGTAAAGCACCAATTACAGTTCCTAGTGGCGTTACAGTCACGGTTGGGAAAGATAACGTGGTAACTGTAAAAGGTCCAAAAGGCGAATTGAAGCAAGCAATTGATCGCGATATTAAAGTGGACGTTCAAGACGGAACGATCAACATCACTCGCCCTACTGATCAAATTCGCCATCGTGCATTGCACGGATTATCAAGAGCACTTGTAGCCAATCTGGTGAAAGGTGTAACCGATGGCTATCAAAAGAAACTCGAGCTGATAGGTGTGGGTTTTAAAGCAGCGAATACCGGCAATGTGTTGGATCTTTCATTAGGCTTTTCGCACAACATCATTTTCGAAGTGCCGAAGGAACTGAAGGTTGCAACAGAGCAGTTGAAAGGTCAGAATCCGACAATCACTTTGGATGGAATCGACCGACAACTATTAGGTCAGGTTGCTGCGAAACTTCGTAGCCTTCGTAAGCCTGAACCATACAAAGGAAAAGGTGTTCGCTATTCTGGCGAAGTGGTTCGCAAAAAAGCTGGTAAAGCAGCAGGTAAATAAATTTTTAAGATTTGGAATCGAAGGTGGAGCTACGTTCAACTTCACAATTTCAAATTTTAAGCATCAATTTCAAATTCACGGCAGAATCGTGAGATAAAGAAAATACAATGAGAACAGCAGCAAAACTTTCAAGAAGACAAAATATTCGCTACCGCATTCGCAGGAAAATTGCGGGTACGGCGCAAAAGCCACGCCTTTCTGTTTTTCGCAGCAACACGGACATTTATGTTCAGCTGATTGATGACGATAATGCAGTAACGCTTGCTGCTGCTTCGTCCAGGGACAAGGACATTGCCGCACAGGCTGGAAACAAAACTGAAAAAGGCAAGTTGGTCGGTCAGGCAATTGCACGTAAGGCCAAAGAGTTGGGATTTGAAAATGTGATTTTCGATCGCGGCGGCAACTTGTATCATGGTCGCGTAAAAGCGGTGGCTGACGGTGCAAGAGAAGGCGGATTAGTATTCTAACGGAAGATTGAAGATTAATAATTAAGTCTTCAGTCAATATTCAATCGTACATATTACATCTTAAATAGACGAAATGTCAAAAGCAATTTTAAACAGAGTGAAAGCAGGCGACCTTGAATTAAAAGAAAAGGTTGTTGCTATCAATCGTGTGGTAAAAACGACTAAAGGTGGTCGCACATTTTCTTTTTCTGCACTGGTGGTAGTGGGCAATGGCAATGGAGTTGTCGGTCACGGTCTGGGCAAGGCAAAGGAAGTTCAGGAAGCTATCACCAAAGGCATTGAAGATGCAAAGAAAAACCTGATCAAAGTTCCTATTATGCACGGGACAATACCTCACGATCAATGGTCAAAAGAGGGCGCTGCAAAGGTTTTAATCAAACCGGCTGCTCACGGTACAGGTGTGATCGCGGGAGGTTCCATGCGAGCTGTTTTGGAAAGCGCAGGTGTCACGGACGTGTTGGCAAAGTCACTCGGTTCTGCAAATCCGCACAACGTGGTGAAAGCAACATTTAAGGCATTAGCAACTTTGCGTGAACCGATCACTGTTTCCAAAACCAGAAGAGTTGGTCTGAAGAAAGTATTTAATGGATAGGAAAAGTTTAAAGTTCCAAGTTTAAAGTTCAAAGTTCATACGAGCTACAACTTTAAACCTTAAACCTTAAACCTTAAACTACTTTTCAATGAAAAAAATAAAAATAACGTTAGTAAAAAGTCCGATTGACAGACCTGAGCGTCAAAAGAAAACTTTGGCTGCTCTGGGTTTGAACAAATTGAACGCAGCTAAAGAAGTTGAAGCTACTCCACAAATACTTGGCATGGTTCGTAAAGTAGAGCACATGGTAAGTGTGGAGGAAGTGGCATAATGCAAATGTAAAGTTGAAGATGAAAAATGCACCTTGTTCTGGATTTTTCATTCTACTTTTTAATTCATCAAAGCGAGGGGAGAAAAACCCCGTAGAGTAAAAATCAAAAAAATGAAACTACACGAATTAAGACCTGCAAAAGGCTCAGTACACAAAGAAAAAAGATTAGGTCGCGGTGAAGCTTCCGGACACGGAGGCACTTCTACAAAAGGTAATAAGGGTGGACAAAGCCGCGCCGGTTATAAAAGGAAAATGGCGCACGAAGGTGGTCAGATGCCTATTCAACGCCGCATACCAAAACGCGGTTTCAAAAATCCTCACAGAATAGAATACAAAGTTTTCAACCTCGGTCAGATCGATCAGTTGGTGGAAAAGTATGATATCAAAGAATTTACATTAGAAAATCTTTATGCCAATGGACTGATCAGTCAAACTGATCGCATCAAAATTCTTGGCAACGGAGAGCTCAAAGGCAAAGTCACCTTTAAGGTTAACGCAATCAGCGACAAAGCAAAGCAGGCTATCGAATCTGCAGGTGGGTCAGTAGAGTTAGTGAAATAATTTTGACTAAATTGCGAGGTTTCGCCTCAGGCGAGATTGTTTTTTCTTTTAGACCGTAAACTTCTTCCGTGAAAAATTTAATTAAGACCTTAAAAAATATCTGGAGCATAGAAGAGCTCCGCAGCAAAATATTGTTTACGCTGCTGCTGCTCTTCATTTATCGCTTAGGTACGCACATTGTATTGCCGGGCATTAATCCACTTGGACTGTCGGACATTGCGGCGCAAACAAATAGCAATGGAATTCTGGGTTTGATCAACACCTTTGCAGGTGGTGCCTTTTCACAGGCATCCATTTTTGCATTAGGTATCATGCCGTACATTTCTGCGTCCATCTTTATCCAGTTGATGACCGTGCTCGTGCCTCAGTTTCAAAAAATGCAGAAAGAGGGAGAGAGCGGTCGCAAAAAAATTAACCAGTGGACACGTTACCTCACAGTAGCCGTTACCGTCGTACAGGCATCTGCATATGTAGCATACCTGAGGCAAATGGCGGGTCAGGCAATCGATCCAAACTATCTTGCTTACTTCTGGCTCTCAACAGTTATTATTCTCACCGCCGGCACATTGTTCGTAATGTGGCTTGGAGAAAAAATTACGGACAAAGGTTTAGGTAACGGTACTTCCCTCATCATCATGATCGGTATCCTTGCACGTTTGCCACAATCATTCATGCAGGAATTGGGCAGTAAATCTGTGCGTTCAGGAACTATCCTTGTTTTCATAATTGAAATCGCCATTCTGATTGCCATCATCATGGGATGTATTTTGCTGGTGCAGGGCGTTAGAAAAATTCCTGTCAATTATGCAAAGCAGATTGTCGGCAATCGTCAGTTTGGCGGTGCAAGACAATTTTTACCAATTAAGGTGAACAGCGCGGGTGTAATGCCGATCATCTTTGCTCAGGCAGTATTGTTTTTGCCAACTCTATTCAACCTTACAGGTACAGTTACCGGTCAGGGGATCGCAGCGATGTTCCAGGACCATTCTAATTTTGGTTACATGGCGGTTTATGCCATCGTGGTAATCGGGTTCACGTTCCTGTACACAGCTTTGATTTTTAATCCCAAACAAATCGCCGATAATCTGAAGCAGAATAATGGATTTATTCCAGGTGTGAAGCCGGGGCAACCAACTGCGGATTTCATCGGGTCGATAATGGATAAAATAACGTTGCCGGGAGCCATTTTGCTTGCGTTTGTAGGTATTCTTCCAGGTATTGCGCAGAGACTGGGAGTGCAGCCAAACTTCTCTACCTTTTTCGGTGGCACATCGTTGCTGATCATGGTGGGTGTAATACTCGATACATTGCAGCAGATAGAAACACAGCTGTTGATGCGTCAGTATGATGGATTGATGAAGAGCGGACGTATTCAGGGCAGAACTGTTACACAAGCTTCGTATTGAGTAGTTGCAAAACGCTCATTCGGATGAAAATAAACGAAGACCTGGTGAGAAATACTTACCGGGTTTTTTTTCGCACTATTGAGCGGGTAAACCGTGGAAGTTTCAAAGCTTAAAAGAGCAGCTTTAGTATGATTCATTACAAAAACGAACAGCAGTTAGAACTAATGAGACAAAGCGCTTTGCTGGTGAGCAAAACACTTGCAGAAGTAGCAAAGCAACTCCGCGCTGGTATAACTACACTGAGCATCGACAAGTTTATTGGTGGCTTTCTCCACGACCATGGCGCTACACCTTCTTTTTTGCATTATCACGGTTATCCATTTAATTCATGCATTTCTGTGAATGATGTCGTCGTTCACGGATTTCCCACTAACGATGAATTGAAAGACGGCGATGTCGTTTCTATCGATGTGGGAGCGTACAAGAATGGCTATCACGGAGATCATGCTTATACATTTTTAATTGGCAAACCAACTGACGAGATTTTGCAACTGGTGCGGGTTACAAAAGAATCATTATACAAAGGAATTGAAAAGGCAGTTGCAGGTAATCGCGTTGGGGACATTGCGTTCGCCATTCAGGAACATACCGAAAAAAAACACGGGTACGGCGTTGTGAGAGAACTCGTTGGTCACGGTTTAGGCAAAAATCTTCACGAAGATCCTCAGGTGCCTAACTATGGCAAAAGAGGCAGTGGACCAAAGATGAAAGAGGGGCTTGTAATCGCAATAGAGCCGATGATCAATCTCGGCAAAAAAGATGTATTCACTGAAAGCGACGGTTGGACTGTGAGAACACAAGACGGCAAAGTGTCCGTGCATTTTGAGCATGACGTGTGTGTCAAAAAAGGCAGAGCAGATGTCCTTTCCAACTATGACGAGATTGAAGCTGCTGAAAAAGCTAATGCCAATTTGTTTGCTGATTATTAGCACGTAAATGCTAGAAAATAATCATTCCTCATCTGAATCAAGTCCAAAAAGTCTCGTTGTTATCGGAGGCGGTGCTGCCGGATTTTTTTGCGCGGTCAATGCCGCAAGGTTAGCTCCGGACCTTCACGTTTCCATTCTGGAGAAAACAAATAAACTTCTTTCCAAGGTAAAGGTCTCGGGCGGTGGGCGGTGCAATGTGACTCACGCTTGTTTCGATATTTTGGAGATAAGCAAGCGCTATCCCCGTGGAGAAAAATTTGTCAAAAAAGCGTTTCATCAATTCTTCACCACCAACACCGTGCAGTGGTTTGAATCGAGAGGTGTAAAGCTGAAGGAAGAACAAGACGGCCGGATCTTCCCTGTCAGCGACTCGTCGCAATCAGTCATTGATTGCCTTATGAATGAAGCTGCAATGTATGGCGTCGACGTGAGGACAGGATGTGAAGTAAGACAAATAGAAGTTGATGATTCACATTTCGCAATAAAACTGGTTAACGGAGAAATGGTATCAGCAAGCCATGTTGTAATTGCAACTGGTGGGTTTCCAAAGCGGTCAATGTTCGACTGGCTTAAGGTTCTCGGCCACTCCATTGCAGATCCGGTTCCGTCACTATTTACATTCAACTTACCAAAACAACCCATCACAGCATTGCAGGGAGTGAGTGCACCTGCAAGGTTAAAAATAGAAGGCAGCAAATTAGCTCAAGAAGGTTCTGTACTGATTACCCATTGGGGATTGAGCGGACCTGCCGTATTGCGGCTAAGTGCATGGGGCGCACGAGAACTGGCAGATAGGAACTATCATTTCCAGGTTCATATCAATTGGCTGCCGCCACATAATGAACAGAGCATCAAGGACGACTTTGACACGCTTCGACGGGAACATGGTTCTAAGAAAATATGGGGTCACAATTTTGGTCATCTTCCAAAAAGATTATGGGAGTTTCTATTAACTGCATCTGGCGTAAAACCCGAAATCCGCTTTGCTGATCTGCCGGCAAAAACAGAAAATCTTCTCATAAAAAACCTTGCTGATTACATTGTTTCCGTAAGTGGTAAAACGACTTTTAAGGAGGAGTTTGTTACAGCGGGTGGTGTCACCTTGTCGGAGGTAGATGCAAACAAAATGATGAGTAAGAAAGTGCCAAATCTTTATTTCGCAGGCGAAGTTCTTGATGTAGATGGCATCACCGGCGGTTTTAATTTCCAGCATGCATGGACCAGTGGGTGGATTGCTGCAAAAGACATAGCAAATCAGGTAAGTAAGATTTAACTCAGATACGGCTCAATTTTGGTAGCTATTCCTTTAAACACGTCAATGAAAACTCTGTCGTTGTTGTTAATCGCTCTCATCGTCTTTTGCAGTTCATGTACCTCAACTAAGAACGCTCTATCGAGTGCAACAATCGTTGGCAAATACTGGAAGCTGGTGGAGGTGAATGGAACAAATGTTGCTGCCCTGCAAAATTCAAAAGAACCTTTCATCATCTTTTCTGCTGTTGATGAGAGAATTTCAGGAAATGCCGGGTGCAACAATATGGTTGGTGGCTTCAGAATATCGGAAGGGAATCACATTAAAATTTCGCAGATCGGTACCACACGAATGCTTTGTGAGGATATGACAATTGAGCGCCAATTTTTAGCGGCGCTGCCTGAAGCAAACACCTTCATCGTTGAAGCAAACAGAATGCAGCTGCGAGACATCGGTGGGAAAGTGGTGGCAACATTTGAATTGGGCAATGTAAAGGGTTGATTGGTTTGTAGCGTTTACAAAACTTCCCAGACAAAAATTTCTCCTTGGTCGCCCGATTTTTCTAAAGAAATTTATTATCATCGTAGTTGTAAACTAATCTTATGAAAACATTCCTCACAGCCATTTCATTTTTTTTCGCCGTATCAACATTCGCACAGTCCAAGGTTGTTTTTGAAGAAGACACCGTAAAGTACAAAGGGCAAAAGTTTTACAGTGGTAAAGAGTTTATGATGTCCAGCGGTTCTGGACAGGATAAAACCTTTCAATGGGTTTTTGTGAGCGATGAAAAGTATAGTAACGTAAGGCCGTTGTATAATGTATTTGCCAACACAAAGTTCACAGTAGAAAAAATCTACAATACACACCGCGGTTGGAGCGTGCAGACACGCCTGCCCGATCTCACAAAGAAAGACGGGAAACTCATTAAAGGCGAAGTGGTGTTTTTTGTTGTGGATAAAGCAGTTGACAATAAAGAAGTCGTAATCGAATAACCATTTTCCTGATTCTTTCTAACACCATTCTCTTTTTTCTCAGGGCTGTCGAATCCCCATAGCTTTGCCGGATGCAAAACAGTTTTGCCGAAGGAAGAGTTCTATTGATCGACAAGCCACTAAAATGGACTTCCTTCGACGTGGTTCGAAAGATCAGGTATCTCACAAAAACGAAAAAAGTTGGGCACGCAGGTACTTTAGATCCGCTGGCAACGGGCCTGCTCATTGTTTGCACGGGAAAGTTTACAAAGAACATCAATGAGTATATGGCGCAGGAAAAAGAGTATACCGGAACCATCACGCTGGGCGCCACTACTCCCACTTACGATCTTGAGAGTGAACCGATAAATTTTCAGCCTGTCAATAATATCTCTCTGCAGCAACTGCAGCAGGCGACGGAGCCGTTTACAGGAGCAATACTGCAAACGCCGCCAATTCATTCAGCAATAAAAAAAGATGGCAAGCGGGTGTATGAGTTAGCGAGGAGAGGAGATGATGTAAAACTCGAGCCGAGACCTGTGACGATCAAAGAATTTGTAATTGTAAAAGCAGAACTGCCTGTCCTCCATTTTAAAGTTGTTTGTTCTACCGGTACGTACATCAGAAGCCTTGCAAACGACTATGGTGCCGCACTTACTTGCGGCGGATATCTTAGCAGTTTATGCAGAACCCGGATCGGAAGTTTCCTACTCCAGGATGCAGTTAGCGTTAAACAATTCGAAGAACAAGTGACACATGCGGCACCGAACTTGAGGCCTGAATCGTGAGATACAAACACCGAATGAATTACTGCCCCTCACAACTGGCGCAGACCACTTACAATCAGAATGGATAATCTATCCCTAATTGAAATTGTCCATTCAATGGTTGCCATCCATAGAACCATTTGTTCTGAGCTCTTGAATCCTCCGGCGTTGGATCTTTTGCTTTATATGCATAGTCGAAACGAACTTTCAAAAATCCAAAGTCTAGTCGTATCCCCGTCCCCACACCAACAGCAATATCC
>JAEZJD010000069.1 GCA_023436425.1 Bacteroidota bacterium
CAATACGACAAACACGGCGCCTCTTGTATAATCTACAACAGACCGCATTCGTGTGTATCTTTTTCTTTCTTCGTCCTGATATTCTTCAATCATGATAAAATCGGGTGAGCAAATTAAAGATTTACTTTCATCTGAATGATGACCTCTGCAACAGTTTTCCATAAAACGCTCGCTGCCGCTGCACTATTTTTGCGCAACTTGCTCCATTACTGATGGAACAAAAAAGAAGACTATGAAAATTTTAATGGTTTGTTTGGGAAATATTTGTCGCAGCCCGTTGGCTGAAGGAATTTTGAAACACAAAGCAGCGAAGGCAGGATTGAACTGGACGATAGACAGTGCAGGAACGGAACACTATCACATAGGACAGCCGCCGCATCCACTATCACAAAAGGTAGCAAAGTTGAACGGCATTGACATTTGTGATCAACGTGCACGAAGATTTGTGAAAGAAGATTTCGACAGGTATGACAAGATTTATGCAATGAGTGCAGATGTTTTGGACGAGATAAAATACATGGCGAAAGAAAAATTTGATTCAAACAAAGTTGATCTATTTCTTAACGAAGTTCATCCGGGCAAAAACAAATCTGTTCCCGATCCGTGGTATGGAACAGAGCCCGGTTACCATGAAGTATACAAAATAATAAATGAAGCGTGCGATGCTATAATTAAAAAATATGCATCACAAGATCTGGTGCAGGCACACAAATAATCACTGATGGCCAAACCAACTATACCGCAGGGAACGAGAGATTTTGGAGCAGAGGTTGTTCGCAAACGAACCTTTATTCTCAACACGATCAAATCAGCATTTGAAGTATACGGTTTTCAGCCGCTGGAAACGCCTGCAATGGAAAACCTTGATACGCTGATGGGAAAATATGGCGACGAAGGCGACAAACTTATTTTTAAAATTCTGAACAACGGATTAGATAATCCTGCAAAGGAGCAAAGTGTACGGGAAGATTTTGAAAAGATACTGGAAGGGAAAAATACAAAAGTGATTACTGAAAGAGCACTCAAGTATGACCTCACCATTCCGTTTGCCCGATATGTAGCAATGAATTACGGGCAACTCACATTTCCATTCAAGCGATATCAGATTCAACCCGTGTGGCGTGCCGACCGTCCGCAAAAAGGTCGGTACCGGGAGTTTTTTCAATGCGATGCGGATGTGGTAGGCAGTAAGTCTCTCATCAACGAAGTGGAATTTGTCAACATCTACAACGATGTGTTCCGGCAATTAAAAATTAAAAATTACCAGCTAAAAATTAATAGTCGGAAAATCTTAACCGCGCTGGCGGAGTTGACAGGTGGTTTGGAACGCATGATGGATATCACAATTGTAATTGACAAATTGGACAAGATCGGAATTGAAAGAGTAAAAGAAGAACTGTCGGAAAAAGGCTTAAATAAAAGTCATGTTCAACGGATAGAAGAATATTTGAACATCACCGGCAATAATGAAGAAAAGTTGAACGCAATAAAAACGTTGTTCGGAGATTCTGAAGTTGGACAAGAAGGAATAAAAGAACTTGAATATGTGATGTTAATGGTGAACAGTCAATGGTCAGAATCGGGTGACAATACAGAATTCTCAAATCACAATTCACCACTCACTCTTGACTTCACGCTTGCTCGCGGTTTGAATTACTACACAGGTATCATCTTTGAAGCGAAAGCTCCTGAACACGTAAAAATTGGTTCCATCGGCGGCGGTGGACGGTACGATGATCTCACCGGATTGTTTGGCGTTCCCAATATTCCCGGCGTGGGAATTTCATTTGGTGTGGACAGAATTTACGATGTGATGGAAGAATTGAACCTCTTTCCAGAAAGCGTAGAAACGGGAACGCAGATTCTTTTCTTCAACCTGGGAGAAGAAGAATGTAAGACCGCTTACAAGCTCTTACAACAAACCAGAAGCAGCGGCATTGTCGCAGAAATTTATCCGGAACAGGTAAAGCTGGATAAGCAATTTAAATACGCGGAAAAAAAGAAGATAAAATACGCTGTAATTGTCGGCAGCAAAGAGATGGAAGAAAAAGTAGCTACGGTGAAGGACATCGTTTCAGGTGAGCAAAGAAAAATTCCTTTTGATCAGATAAAAAGCATCATTTAAAATTATTGCTCACGTAATTAGATGCAGAATCGAATGCAAACTCTCCGGACTTTGACACATTTTGATAACCTACTCTCAAATTCCCTCTTCTGATTTCGCGCCAAAATCCCGATTGACTTAATCCTTTGTAAATAGAACCACCTAACGGATGCGGCAACGGAATGTTTACCTCCGGATCAACAAATTCTGTTCGCAGAGAAGTGTCGATAACATACGCTACGTAGAAAATAGACTTCCCATAATCAAACAACACACCTGATCCGCTGCTATCAGTTCCGTTTTTTGCCGTTCTAAATCCCTTTGGAACAATAACAGGAACTGAATGAGAAACGCCGTTCGCAGTATAGCTGAACGTTGTTTTTGTAAACTTCGGTCCAAACAACGAACATGAACTACAGAATGTTATTACAACCAAAAGAAGAAGTAAACTCATTAATCCATTTGTTCGAAACGGAAATACCACTCGGTCCATGTCTCTGCAACTCTTCATGTAAATCATAAACAAAAAACAACAATTATATATTCACCTTCTCGTAAATGATACTTGCCCCCTGCCCTACTCCCACACACATGGTTGCGAGTCCATATTTGCTTCGTCGCCTTTTCATCTCGTGCAGCAGCGTTGTTGATATGCGAACGCCGCTGCATCCCAACGGATGACCCAACGCAATAGAGCCCCCATTTACATTTAATTTACTCATATCAATCCCAAGCTCGTGAACACATGCTAACGCCTGCGATGCAAACGCCTCATTCAATTCGATAAGATCAATATCTGCAATTGCAAGACCAGACTTTTGCAACGCTTTGTTGGTGGCAGGCACCGGACCAATTCCCATAATGGCCGGATCCACTCCAGCCACCGCCATTGACATGATTTTCGCCAAAGGCTGCAGTCCATATTTTTTTACAGCCGCTTCACTAGCCAGTAACATGGCGGCAGCACCATCGTTAATTCCTGCAGCATTGCCCGCAGTTACAGTGCCATTTTCAACAAAGGCCGGTTTCAGTGACCCCAGTTTTTCTAATGATGTTTTTCGCGGATGTTCGTCAGTATCAAAAAGTTTAGATGCACCTTTTTCACCACCCACCTCGACAGGCACAACTTCATCTTTCCATTTGCCTGCTTCCAAGGCGGCAAAATATTTTTGCTGCGACGTTAACGCAAATTCGTCCTGCGCTTGCCGGCTGATGTTCCATTTTTTTGCGACATTCTCTCCTGTTTCTCCCATGCTGTACGGATAATGAACGTCCTTCAATTTGCTATTGACAAACCGCCATCCTAAAG
>JAEZJD010000076.1 GCA_023436425.1 Bacteroidota bacterium
GCTTAACCTGCTCGGCAATCATATCCACGAATCTCTGACGCAGTTCATCGTTACTGAACCGCTTTATTTTCCACTTCATGCTCATTTCGGAATTTGTGCTTTCGCTATCATGCGGACCAAACATCATTAGACTTGGCCACCACCAGCGGTCAATTGCATCCTGCACCATTTGGCGTTGCTCTGTTGTTCCTTTGCTTAACACCAGCAACGCTTCGAAACCCTGACGTTGGTGAAAGCTTTCTTCTTTGCATACGCGAATCATAGCACGGCTATATGGCCCGTATGATGTGCGGCATAATGGCACCTGATTCATAATAGCTGCACCATCCACCAGCCAGCCTATTGCGCCCATGTCTGCCCAGGTAAGTGTAGGGTAATTAAAAATGGATGAATATTTTGCCTTGCCACTGTGGAGCTGCTCAATCATTTCGTCCCGTGAAATGCCGAGTGTTTCTGCAGCGCTGTACAAGTACAATCCATGCCCGGCTTCATCCTGAACTTTAGCTATTAATATCTGTTTTCGCTTGAGGGACGGCGCCCGGCTTATCCAATTGCCCTCCGGCAACATGCCTACGATTTCGCTGTGAGCATGTTGTGAGATTTGGCGGATAAGCGTCTGCCGGTATTTTTCCGGCATCCAATCCTTAGGTTCTATACGCACCTCCGCATCTATTTTATCCTGAAATGCTTTTTCGAATGGCTGAACAGACATACTACAAATTTACAAAACATGGTTCCTTAAAACTGTTAATCTGAATTCACATGAAAGACCCGGTGCTTTGCCTTCTCAAAAACTGAGTAGCGACAAATTTTTCAGCACGTGGAAAACCGGCCAACATGGCACAGATTTTTATACTTGAAGTAAAAACTGTGTAAATGAACAACTTTTTCAGAGCCTTAATTGCTGGATACGGTGCCAAAAAACTTGGTGGTGGCTGCTTCGGAACAATCATTGTTTTCATTATCATCTACATGTTACTTGGTTATTGCAACTAATTTATTTTCCAGTCTGTTGCCAGATAATACTTGTGAATAAGGAAAGTTCACATTGTTATCTTCGTTTCCAATGGCCAGTGAGGCAAAAGCTACTATTCGGTTAGCAATACCAATTATTATCGGCGAGTTGGCGCAAATGTCGCTGCACATCATTGACACAGCAATGATAGGCGCATTGGGTTATAAAGAACTGGCTGCTGCTGCGTTAGTCGTAAGCGCTATGAACATCCCCTTCGTCTTTGGCATAGGCGTCACTATATCTGTTTCTCAGATGGTATCAATGGCAAACGGCAGACAGGATAGAAAAGCTGTTTCTCACTTCTTCTTTAATGGTTTTATTCTTTGTGCTGCCACTGCGGTTATCATTTCATTGCTACTGATTACCGGCAGAGTATTTCTCCACCGTCTCGGTCAAGATGCAGAAGTGGTTACACTTGCCATTCCGTTCATGGAAGTGATGGGCGCATCAATAATTCCCATGCTCCTGTTTATGACGCTGAAGCAGTTTACTGATGGACTGGAATTTACTAAAACAGCGATGGCGTTGTCGCTTTCAGCACTTCCGATGAATGTATTATTAAACTGGCTTCTCATTTACGGGCACTGGGGCTTTCCCAAACTAGGATTGATGGGAGCCGGTTGGGCGACGCTCATCGTGCGTACAATTATCTTCCTTGCCCTGTTGATCGTGGTATTGAAACGCAAAACGTTTACAGACTTTCTGCAGGATAAAACAAATCAGTGGCGGCTAAGGCGACAAACTATTAATCAACTATTGTATATCGGCATACCGAGTGCGCTGCAGATAGGAATAGAAGTGAGTGCATTCGCCGTTTCAGCGATCATTATAGGAACAATCAGTGCAGTGGCACAGGCGTCGCATCAAATCGCCATCAGCTGTGCGGCTTTCACGTTTATGGTTTCTATGGGGTTGTCGCAGGCTGGTTCAATCAGGGTTAGTAATGCTTTCGGACGTAGAGACTGGGATAAAATTGCCAACATCGGCAAAAGCACCTTGTTGTCTGCATTTGTCTACGGCATTTTTTGTGCCTTGCTTTTTGTTGTTCTTCGAAATAGTTTGCCCCGGATATTCAACGAAAATGTGGAGGTCGTGCAGCTTTCGGGCCTACTGATATTGTTTGCTGCGATCTTTCAAATTTCCGATGCTACGCAGGCTGTGGGCGCAGGACTGCTTAGAGGTGTAAAAGATGTGAGAACGCCAACTGTGCTGATTGCTATTGCGTATTGGGCCATTGCTTTACCGGTGGGGCTGTTGCTTGCATTCCCTTTCCGATTCGGGGCTGCAGGAATGTGGGCAGGGCTAATTCTGGGTCTGACGTTCGCAAGCGGCTTTTTGCTTAAACGATTTTTTCGATTGGTGAAAAATGTGGACCTAAGGCCTGCTCTTCAGCAATGATGATTCGCCTTCCGCTTGCATTTGCTGAAAAATAGAAACTGCTTCGTTTTGCCAGTTGTCAAAGCGTGTTTCATAGCTTTCCTCGATTCTTCCGTCCACCAAAAAGAAATTGTGTTTTTCTGAGTTAAGCCGGGTTAAATAAAATTCAAAGCAGTTTTCGTCGGTTTTGTACACCTCCACATGGGTGCCATCCTGAAGATGATATTGAACAGGAAAATTCTGTATCATAAACTGAATTGAAAGGTTCTTTAAACGAGAACAAAAACTACACCACTGCTTTGTTTGCCATTCTGTTATCTACAGCCGGTACTTGCTATGACAAGAGTTCACAATTTAACAATTAACCAGTTTGTATACACAGTCTTCTGTGTGCCCTGAAGTATTTTTGCTAAAAATATTCCCTTGCAATTTTATTGTTCATCGCTCACTGAATACAAAAGACTTCCCACCCGCGAAGTAAAGATTGGCGATCTCCTGCTGGGCAACTTTAACCCAATTCGAGTGCAGACGATGACCACTACAGACACCATGAATACGATGGCGACTGTAGAACAATCCATTCGATGCATTGAAGCGGGCGCAGAGCTTGTGCGTATAACTGCGCCATCTAAGAAGGACGCAGAAAATCTGTTGAATATAAAAAATGAACTTAGGAAAAGAGGCTATAAGACACCGCTTGTCGCGGACATTCATTTCACACCTAACGCAGCAGAAATAGCTGCAAGAATTGTGGAGAAGGTGCGGGTGAATCCAGGTAACTACGTCGATAAAAAAAAGTTTGAACTTGTTGAATATTCCGATGCAGAATATGCGGAAGAAGTTGAACGCATCCGCGAGAGGTTTACGCCCCTTGTTACTATTTGTAAGGAATACGGAACTGCGATGCGCATCGGCACCAATCATGGCTCGCTCAGCGATCGCATTATGAGTCGTTATGGCGACACGCCTGTGGGCATGGTAGAAAGCGCTATGGAATTTTTGCGTATTGCACGTGCTGAATCCTACCACCAGATTGTGCTGAGCATGAAGAGCAGCAACCCGCAGGTGATGGTGCAGGCTTATCGTTTGCTGATGAAAACGATGCAGGAGGAATTTGGCGAATGCTATCCACTGCACCTGGGAGTGACAGAAGCGGGAGACGGAGAAGATGGAAGAATTAAAAGTGCCGTCGGCATTGGCACTTTGCTAGAAGACGGACTCGGTGACACCATTCGCGTTTCCCTAACGGAAGATCCGGAATTTGAAATTCCTGTATGCAGAGATCTGGTAAAGCGTTATAAAGCCCGTGATGACCACAGTGCAGCGGTGCCTGAAATCACTTCGTTGCCCTACTCACCTTTTGAGTATAAACGAAGGAACACGTTTGCTGTAGACAATATTGGTTTCAATCAGGTGCCGGTAGTGATTGCAGACCTCAGTAAGCTTGAGAAAATTAACCATCAAGATCTCAAGAACATCGGCTATAGCTATGACGACTCCACTGACAAATGGACGATCAGCGACACGGCAGCAGATTATGCTTTCGTTGGGCACCATCAGCTTGATTTTGCGTTGCCGGGTACATTGAAACTCATAATGTATCCTGCGGCGTGGCTGGAGTACATCAGTGCGGCAGCTGACGATTCCGATCGCCAGGAGAAAGCTTTTCCCATTTTCGACAATACCGGCTACACAAATGCAAAAGTGAGAAGCAATCACCTAAATTTCGTAATGATCGATTGCTTCAGCGACGAAACAAACATCAACGATTTTACTTCACTGGATGCACTATCAAACGACAGAACAGTGGTGCTATGTTTGAGTAGCGAACGAAAAAACTCAATGCAGGCAACTCGCAGAATGTTCATCGAATTAATGAATAGAAATATTAATAATCCGGCGATAATTGTTGTCGACAGCGACTGTGAAACGGCGGATGAGCACCTGATTCACTATGCAGTAGAAGCGGGAGCGGTGCTGCTTGATGGGATGGGGGACGGCGTTTCTTTTGGGATGACGCATGAAAGTTACAACCGGCAAAGTGCTAATAGTGAACACCAAGAAACATCTGACGAACCACTCCGAAAAATGAATGCCTCCGGGAGAAATTATCTCAAGAATGTAACTCCAGGACAGTTTATAAATAATACTGCCTTCAGCGTATTGCAGGCGGCGCGGACACGCATTTCAAAAACAGAATACATTAGCTGTCCCTCATGCGGCAGAACGTTGTTCGATCTGCAGGAAACCACAGCTAAAATCCGATCGGTCACCAATCATCTTAAAGGCGTTAAAATTGCCATCATGGGATGCATTGTTAACGGTCCCGGAGAGATGGCTGACGCCGATTTTGGCTACGTAGGTAGCGGCCCTGGACGAATCACCTTATATAAAGGCAAGGAGATTATAAAGCGCAATGTTCCCGCGGAAGTGGCAGTGGACGAGTTGATTTTTCTATTGAAGGAAAACGGTGCATGGATAGAAGAACCTTCAGCTGCTGTGGAAGGTTCTTACAACGTTGTGGATTAAATTACTTGAGTTCTTTCCTGATTTGCTTCTGAATGTCCTGAGAGCAATGCTCAATAAATTCTGCGGCAATGATTTCCATATGCCTCAAATCAATCGGCTTGGTAATGAACCCCGCGTTGAGTGTTCGTGCAAATTCTTTCTCCTGCTGAAGTGACGACGTAGAAAATAGAACCACAGGAACGTCCTTGTACTCTTTGGAGTTTCTTATTTCAATGAGAACTTCTTTTCCTGTGAGCCGCGGCATGTTGATGTCAAGGATTATCAGACACGGCTTCGGCTGCGTTGAACCGGAGTTTTCAAGATGATGTAAAATCTTTAATCCATCCGTGAACGTTAGGACTTCAACGTTGTTCGAGTAAGCAGTAAATGCATCCTGAACCAGTTGCAAGTCATCCAGATCGTCATCTGCATACAGCACAATGTTTTTCGAGGAAAGCGGCTTTGTCATAAAGGTGGACGACAAATGTACCGTGTGCAGGCGAATGGTAAAAATTTTCTTATTCGGCGTATTTCACCAGTTCATCCACGTCAATTTGTTCGAGATACGGCTGCAGCAAATCAGTGGAATGAAAATATCTAACCTCATCGATGAGGTAACGGTATTTATTGTAATAAACTTCTACGTAAAAATCTCCAATCTGGTAAAGAACCACTGACTGGTTTTTCTTTTTCCTCTTTCCCAGGTAAATCCCTTCTTCATACAGCAAATCCACCTGTTGCATCTCCTCCAACAAGTGAAACTCATACAACGTCATATGCCGCTCCTCCCTTTGAATTTCTCAAGTCTACCTTTAGATTTCTCAAAAACAATTGATTAGGCTAAGTTACCAACCATTCTTGGAAAGTGAAACAACCTCAAGTTCACATCTGAGCAGAATATGTGGATAAAGTAGCTGCTGCGTTTTGCAGCAGCTGTGCGATTATTGACCTCTTTCTTTGTCCACCGGAATGACGAGAGGCGGCGGAACTGGCGGAGAAACCGGCTTTGGAGGGAGCGGCGCTTTCACGTCCACGCTCATTTTTTTTGTTTTCCGTGATACCGGTGCAGGAGGAGGGGGAGGAGGAAGCGGCGGTGCCGTCAGTTCAGCCGGAGGCGGCGGCGGTACAGGCGGGTTTGGTGCGATTGGTTTCGTTTGCGCAACAGCTGCCGCAGATATCGTAATCGCCACTGCTGCAATAAACATTTTCTTCTTCATAAATTACTATTTTCCCTGAGATGCGTAGGATTGTATTTTCCATAATCTTTTTTTGCAATTCAGTTGCACCCTGCACACTACGGAATCCAAACATTTTATATTTGCCGCAATGCAGGAAATGAAACTTTCACATCTGTCAGAAACACTTATCGGTTCTGAAATAGTCAAGCTTGGCGGTGAAATAAGAGAAAGAATTCGCAATGGTGAAAAAATTTACAACTTCACTGTCGGTGATTTCGATCCTAAAGTTTTTCCCATTCCGGCACCGCTGGAACAATGTATCATCAACGCATACGAGCATCACTACACGAATTATCCGCCGGCCGAAGGCAGTTTGGAACTAAGAGAAACCATCAGCCAATTTTGTAAAGAGCACCAGGGTCTCAACTATAGTCCGTCAGAAATCCTCGTAGCGTCGGGTGGGCGACCTTTAATTTATGCATTGTTTCGGACGATCGTCGATAAAGGCGAAAAAGTCATTTACGCTGTACCATCCTGGAATAATAATCATTATACGCACTTTGTAGATGCAGAACATGTAGTTATTGAAGCAAAGGCAGAAAATAATTTCATGCTTACTGCCCAAGATTTGAAACCTCACATCCACGATGCCACCTTTATTGCATTGTGCTCACCGCAAAATCCAACAGGCACCACATTTAGAAAAGAAGAATTGCAGGCGATTTGCAACATGGTGGTAGAAGAAAACAAGAGAAGAGGCGATGCAAAAAAAATCTATGTTATGTACGATCAGATGTACTGGCATTTGACGTACGGAAACATCGTACATTATGATCCCGTCTCGCTCAATGCTGAAATAAGGCCGTACACAGTGTATATAGATGCGATCAGCAAAGTATTTGCTGCCACTGGAGTGAGAGTTGGCTGGTGTATGGGCCCTGCTCCGTTGCTTAATAAAATGAAGGCTATTCTTTCGCACGTGGGTGCATGGGCACCTATGCCGGAACAAAAAGGACTCGCACATTTCCTTTCTCAAAAACAGGCTATCCGCGACTACCTCACACACTTCAAATCAGAGCTGAGCGAACGACTGACGCGGATATACAACGGTTTGCAAGAACTAAAAAAAGAAGGCTTTAATGTTGACGCGGTGGCGCCGGAGGCAGCCATTTATCTCACGATCAAGATTGATCTTGCCGGGAGCAAATTGCAAAATGGTGAAGTTTTGAAAACACAGGAAGATGTAACTGCTTTTTTAATAAAGTATGCCCGTTTAGCTGTAGTGCCGTTTCATGCATTCGGCGCAAGCGGAAATGTGCCCTGGTACCGGCTGAGTGTTGGTACTTGTAAGAAGGAAGAGATAGAGGAAATGTTGCTTGCTTTAAGAACCGCTTTGCAACAACTGCAGCATTAATTTTTATTGATCAGGAAAAGAAACGCACCTAAAACTGCATCGTTCGAAGCTTTCAATATCTTATCTTTTTTTGAAGTAATCCGATTTCGACTAACCAATTCATGTGCTGAGCAAAACACCTCAGGCCTTTCCGCGTCAATCAATATCTGATGTAAGCCCTCCACTTCATTTTGAATGCGATCTTTGCTGGTGACATCTGATTTGTACAACACCAGCAACTCCCTGTTATAATTTTTCATCGCCCACTGTTTTAATATCCCGACATTCCTTTCTTGCTGGGACAACCGCAACCGCTACCTTTCCCAGTGCCGGAGTAGTAATTCTTCTGACATCCGGCTACTATTAGCGCAGTCAATAACAGTGCCATATAGAGAGACCTTTTCATAGATTGGTTTCTAAAATAACTATTTTAGACGGGCTTTATTATGTACCATCTGAAGATCGGGTAAAATTAACATGCAACCACAGGGAAATGTACGTGCGCTCAAGGTTTTGATTGCCCCACTTGACTGGGGACTGGGTCACGCAACACGTTGCATACCAATTATACATCAGCTGCTTTCTCAGGGGTGCGAAGTAGTGATTGCTGCTAGGGGAAGAATAAAAAGTTTATTACAATCTGAGTTTCCTCAACTCACCTTACTTGATCTACCGGGATATGATGTTCGGTATGGCAGCAACGCTTCGTTGATGCAGCTAACGATTTTGAAACAGTTACCAAAGATCTACAGTGCTATTCAGAAAGAAAATCTTTGGCTCGATAAAATGGTCGATCAACAGTCAATCGATGCCGTTATTTCGGACAATCGATACGGTTTACACTCAAAAAAAGTTCCGTGTGTTTTTATTACGCACCAGTTGCGTATCAAGGCCCCTTTTTTTGTAGAAGGACTTCTGCAAAAAATAAATTACCAGCTCATAAATAAGTTTTCAGAATGTTGGGTGCCGGATAACGAAGGTGGAAACAATCTTGCCGGAGCACTTTCTCACCCGTCGAAAATGCCAGCGATTCCTGTCCGATTCATTGGTCCGATATCCCGCATTTCTAAGACGAGTATTTCCGAAAAAGAAAATCATTTACTGATTCTCCTTTCTGGCCCCGAGCCGCAGCGAACTGTCCTTGAGAATTTGTTGCTAAACCAATTAAAAACCTATACAGAGCCCGTCGTTTTTGTACGAGGACTTCCAGGCACGGCAACTGAGCTAAAAGTTGCAAAGAACATTTGCATTTACAACCATCTTTCGGCAGCACAGCTACAGCAAATAATGCAGCAATCTGTTTTCGTGATTGCCCGTTGTGGCTACAGCACGGTAATGGATATTGCCGCTTTGAAAAAGAAAAGTATACTGATACCGACGCCGGGGCAAACCGAACAGGAATATCT
>JAEZJD010000109.1 GCA_023436425.1 Bacteroidota bacterium
TCTTCGGGGCTCTTACCGTTGATCGTTTCTACCTTCAGTAGCGCAAAATACTTTTCGCCCTCTTTCGGCGGTCTTACGGCACCTGTAACCGTATCTCCTGTTTTTAAACCGAATAACTTTATTTGCGAAGGAGAAACGTAAATATCATCGGGAGAAGAAAGATAGTTGTAGTCAGATGAGCGAAGGAATCCATAACCATCAGGCATCATCTCCAAAACACCTTCGGCGAGAATAACTCCGTCAAATTCAATATTAAATACCTGCTCTCTCCGCTGCGGAAAGAACTTTGCTATTTGGGAGCCTTTTTCGGGAATTTCTATCTCGGGAGTTTCAGGTTCCTGAACATCGGAAGAAGCATTGCCATTCTCCTGAGCAGGTGGTGTTTCTACAGCAGGTTCGTTTTGCAGTTCCGCCGCAGCTTCCGGTTCCTCCTGCTTTTCGTCATTTTTTTTCTTTACGCGTTTGGCTTTGTCGTCCTTTTTAATCGATGGCTTTTTTGCAGTTTTTTTCACTTCTTCTTCCGCAGGTGCTGTGTCTTCTACAACAGCTTCTTCGGTAGTGTGTGCTGTTGATGCTTTTACAATTCTCTTGCGTTTAGGTTTCTCTGTGGTTGCAGACTTTTGCTGGCTGCTCATTACTGCCTGTCTATCGAGTATTTTGTAAATCAACTCCTGTTTATCTAACTTTTTTGCATTATCAATCTTTAGTTCTTCTGCCACATCCAGTAATTCCGGAACAAGCATGTCGTTCAACTGCAAAATGTCGTACATAAAGAAAACTTTTATAAACTAATCAAAGCCGGTCGCTACGTTTGATTATTGTTTGAATGGAATCTGAAAAAAACCTGTTGTGAGTAAATTAGGTATGAGCTCTCAACTATTTCTGCTGCAAGTATACGGTGAAATAGGAAATAAAAAAATTTTCTTCACTGTGTGCAAAGTTAAAAACGACAGCTGCGACACTAGTTGCAAACCTAATTCGATGGAACGAACGGTTATCTTTGCCGCCGATCAATTTAGATGAATGTTTAACTCACGAACAAAAATTAAAGAAGCTCTCAGCTTTGACCCGGCCGGGCAAAATATTACCGTAATGGGTTGGGTCCGCACATTTCGAAACAACCAATTCGTAGCACTGAACGACGGGTCTACAAACAGCAATTTGCAGGTGGTGCTCGAATTGGGAAAGTTTCCGGATGAACTGCTGAAGCGAATTACAACAAGTGCATCATTGAAGGTGATCGGAACGTTGGTGCCGTCTTTAGGTAAGGGGCAGAAAGTAGAGCTGAAGGCAGATGAACTGCACATACTCGGCGACAGTGATCCTGAAAAATATCCGTTACAGCCGAAAAAGCACAGCCTGGAATTTCTTCGGGAAATTGCGCATCTTCGATTCAGAACCAGCACTTTCGGCGCGGTGTTTCGCATTCGTCATTCGCTGGCGTTCGCCATTCACAAGTTTTTTAATGACAAAGGGTTTTTCTACCTGAACACGCCAATTATTACGGCGAGCGATGCAGAAGGTGCAGGCGAAATGTTTCGGGTGACAACCCTTCCGTTCGACAATCCTCCACGAAATGAAAACGGCTCGATAAATTTTTTTGAAGACTTCTTTGGAAGGGCTACTAACTTAACTGTCAGCGGACAATTAGAAGGTGAATTAGGTGCAACTGCTTTGGGAGATATTTACACTTTTGGTCCAACTTTCCGTGCGGAGAACTCTAACACAGCGCGGCATCTCGCCGAGTTTTGGATGATAGAACCGGAGATGGCTTTTTATGACCTCGAAGACAATGCAAATCTTGCAGAAGAATTCATTCAATATATTATACGCTACGCAGTTAATGCAAATGCGGAGGATCTGCAGTTTTTGCGGCAGCGTTTATTGGAAGAAGAAAAGCAAAAGCCTCAAAATGAAAGAAGTGAGTTCGATTTGATGCAAAAGTTGCAGTTTGTTATAGAAAATAAATTTGAACGAATCACGTACACGGAAGCGATTGATGTTCTGCTGCAATCAAATCACTACAAAAAGAAAAAATTTCAGTATGAGGTAAGGTGGGGAATAGATCTGCAAAGCGAACACGAAAGGTATTTGGTAGAAAAACATTACAAAAAGCCGGTGATTGTTACTGACTATCCCAAAGAGATAAAAGCTTTTTACATGCGGCAAAATGACGATGGAAAAACAGTCGCTGCAATGGACATTCTGGCACCCGGTATTGGCGAAATAGTTGGCGGCTCGCAACGCGAAGAACGATTGGATAAACTACAACAAAGAATGAAGGAAATCAACGTTCCTGCCGAAGAACTTTGGTGGTATCTCGATACACGAAGATTTGGCACAGTGCCTCACGCAGGGTTCGGATTGGGCTTTGAAAGGCTCGTCCAATTCGTTACGGGCATGGGCAACATCCGCGATGTTATTCCGTTTCCGCGAACTCCAAAAAATGCAGAGTTCTAAATCAACTTTGAATACAAGCCACCGGAACAGGCATGTTCTGTATCAACCCTTCGGTGTGCAGCTTGAAAAACAATCTTTCGTACAAGCTGTGTTTGTGAGGCAATGTGAGCAGCAGGTCAATACTATTTTGCATCACATATTGCTGCAACCCTTCGGTAACGTCTTCATTCGATACAGAATGAAAAACGGGATTTATCGCATCCAGAGAGTTTAGCAGCGGTTGTTCGGAACCTTCTAAATCATCCTTTTCAGTATTGATGTGTACTATGTGCAGCTTTGCGTTGAGAAGCTTAACGAAGCCGATAATCTTTTCCGAAGGAACTTCCTCGGTATTCTGCAGGTCCGTGGCAAACACGATATTTCTCGGCACTTCAAGGCGTGCATCAGCCGGCACAGAAATAACGGGAAAGGGACAGCGCCTGACCAGCGCCAGGAGAGTATTTCCAAAAAGTAATTTCTCAATTCCGCTGTAGCCTTTTGTACCAATTACCACTGCAACAGGATTTTTCTGCAGGCATACGTCATTTACTTCGTCCACCACATCTCCCAACCTGCTTTCTATTTCAATTTCGATGTCTGGAAAAGATTCGGCTACGGTGTCCTTTGTTTGCCGCAGACTTTTGTCTGCGCCTTTTTTTAGCTCCTCGCTTGAAACCATCATTACGGGCATGTCTGCCATGGAAACCGGTATTTGATAAGTGTTCACAATAAACAGGGAGCTCTTCGTTTCCCGGGCTATTCTGGCAGCATACATTGTTGCCTGTGCTGACGCAGCCGAAAAATCAGTAGCCACAACAATATTATTCATGGGTAAAAAATACAAAGATTGGCTGATATGGAAGTGACTACGATACTAAGAGGAGTTTTTCAGTGATGAACTTGCAGCCGTTCATCAAATCATTTAACCGTTGATCAAAACGCCCAAACTTTTTAAAATTTGTCAGCCCTTGACTATTAGACAGTTATGATTCATCCGACAATTCCCTTTACATAAAACCTTAACTGGTATGGTACTTTGTGTTGCATAGTACCAAATAAACCTTTAGTTTTGTATCGTTAAAGTAAATGAGAAGCTATGAACATTGAAAATACTCAAAGCCAAATGCGGAAAGGAATATTCGAATTCTGTATTCTTTCCATCATCCGCCGCGGCGAAGCTTATCCGAGCGATATAGTGGAGGAAATGAAAGCTGCAAACCTTCAAATATTGGAAGGTACACTTTACCCACTGCTGACCCGGTTGAAAAATGCCGGAATGCTGACCTATAGATGGGTGGAAAGCAGCTCCGGCCCGCCCCGCAAATATTTTTCATTGACGGAAAAGGGCGGCGCCTTCTACCAGGAACTGGAGCAAACGTGGCAGGAGCTATCGAATGGTGTAAACGTATTAACAAGCAAAAAAGAAAATCTTTAAAATACAGGCAAGGCCTTCAACCAAACCAATTATAAAACTTCAACCAGATATAAAATGAAAAAGATCATCAATATAAACTTATCAGGCAGGGTAATCCCGATAGAAGATTCTGCTTACGAAAGTTTGCAGCGATACATCGAAAGCCTTCGCAGGTTTTTTGTGAATGAAGAAGGTCGCGATGAGATCATTAATGATATAGAAAGCCGCATTGCGGAATTAATGAACGACAAGATAAAGAAAGGTGCTGCTGCCGTTACCGATGCTGACGTGGATGAGATAATTACATCGATGGGCAAGATCGAAGACTTCGAGCAAACGGAAGGTACAGAAGCATCAGCGGAAGGCAGTGCTAAGGGCAGTCAATATCAAAGTGCGTTTGCAGAGCAACCGCAGGGAAAACGCAGAGGAAGATTATACAGAGATTCTTCTGATAAAATTCTTGGTGGTGTGTGCTCCGGCATTGCGAACTACCTCGAAATTGATCCCGCAATCGTACGGCTTTTGTTTGCTCTTTTAATCTTCGGTGGCGGCAGTGGTATTTTACTTTATATCATTCTATGGATCATTCTCCCTGCAAGGCCTTTGTTTCTCGAGGGAACTACAAGAACGCCGGGAAAACGATTGTTTAGAAATCCTGATGACAGGATACTGGGCGGTGTTGCAGGCGGACTTGCATCGTACTTCAATAAAGAAGCATGGATGTTTAGGTTGATATTTGCCGCGCCTCTCATCCTCAATATTTTCTTCAGCATCTTAAACGGAATCTTCTTTGCTTTTCACAGAGACATATTTCCAAACTTTTTCATAGGCTCATTTACCGGCACATTTATCATTACTTATATCATTCTGTGGATCATTTTGCCGGAGGCAAAAACTCCTTACGATAAAATGGAAATGCGCGGCGAGAAAGTAGATGTAAACACCATAAAGCAAAACGTGCAAGAGGGAATGAATGAGTTTAAAACCCGGATGCAGGCGTGGGGGGAGGAAGTAAAAACTTCAGCCCAAAACCTCGGGGAAAAAGCTAAAGTTTTTGCAGACACCAGAGGTAAACAGTTTGCTACAGAAGTAGGTCAGAGCAGCAGGCGGGCAGGGAGTCGGGTTGGACATGTGCTTGGCACTTTAATAAAAGCATTTTTCCTGTTCATAGCTGGAAGTATTGCCTTTGCGTTGTTCGTTGCGCTTGTCGTTTTAATTTTTGGCGGTGGCTTAGCTGTGGGTTCAGCAAAGCAACATCTTCTTAATTTTTTTCTTAACGGTTTTTGGCAACATGCATTCTTCTGGGGCACAGTTGTATTCTTTTTTGCTGTTCCATTGATAGCATTTATTACATGGCTCGTTCGCCGCATAATGAAAATTCGCAGCCGCCGCCATTACCTGGGTTATGTATTCGGCGGACTTTGGCTGGTGGGATTCATTTGTTTGTTGTCGCTTGTTTTCAGCCTGGTGAGAGATACCGCAAAATCTGATAGAGTGCAGGAGCCAATTGCTGTTGCGC
>JAEZJD010000114.1 GCA_023436425.1 Bacteroidota bacterium
GCCCACGGGATAGCTCCGGAAAAATATCTCTTTAGGTATGTAAGTGCTAAGAAAATAGTAACGTAGAAAAAAGTAAAGAATAAAAGATGCTGCATCCACTCTTTTTTATTCGACCGCGTTACATGCAAAACGACTTTCTTGTTTTGATCTTTTTTCGCCCAAAGAATCCAGCCATAAATGCTCACAACTGTGTAGTAAAAATTTACACTGGCCTCTCCAATAAGGTGAAATTTTAAACTCAGATAGATGTAAATGATTGTGTTTACAAGCCCAACCGGATAAACAAGAATATTTTCTTTGCGGGAAAACCAAACGCTTGCAATGCCTGAAAGGACAGCGATATATTCCAGCAATGAAGTTTGCTTTAGTCCCTCAATAAACTGCTGAGCAATATGCTGCATCCTGCAAACGTAAAGGAAATTAGAGCACACAAAAAAAGCACCCGGAGGTGCTTTCAAAAAATTTTATTTAATAATTTTTATTCTGCTTCAGCTACCACTTCTTTCACTTCAGGTATCATACGCTTCATCATGCCCTCGATGCCTGCTTTTAAGGTAATCATAGATGAAGGACAGCCCGAACAACTTCCCTGCAGCATAAGATTTACCACGCCATCTTTATAACTTTTAAACTGAATGGCGCCGCCATCCATTTCTACTGCAGGTTTCACATAATTTTCCAGGAGTTCTTTCACCCGCACCACCACATCATCATCGTCGGCCTCCACCGTATTACTGCTTTCCTGCTTCACTGCTGCTACTTCTTCTTCATTTATCACCGGTTTACCATCCTGCAAATATTCTCTCAAGAAATGACGGATAGACGGGATAACATCGTTCCAATCCGTTTCCGACGTTTTTGTAAGCGTTACAAAGTTGGAAGCAATGAACACTGACTTTATGAATGGAAAACCGAACAGCTCATTCGCAAGTGGTGAGGGCTTCGCAGCTTCCACATCAGGAAAATCGATGCTCCTGCCGGGATAAAGCAGTTTGTTTGCCACAAACTTCATTGTTTCCGGATTGGGCGTCATTTCCGTGTATATGCTGATAATGGGATTACCTGTCTTGATCATAATTGTATTTGAGCTACAAATTTACAACCTTAATCGACAGACACATTCCAAGCAAACAGGCGCAAAAAGAATTAACAAAGCCTGCGTCGGCTAAAAAGTGTATTTGGCAGTTAGCGTTGCGTAAAACATATTTTCACCGCGTTCTGAGAGGTCTGGTCTGTTCGGAACTGTAACCAAATTCTGAGGCATAATGTAAGCCGGCGTGGCAATAAACATCAATTTGGTTTTGGAAAAGATCACTGGCATTGAAATCTCGTGTGCAAGTACATTAAACTGCTGCGATTTTTCTGTAACGAGCTGACTGTTGCCGGGCAGGTTAATGATGCCGAATCCATTGTTCTTTCGCTTGTAGTAGCTCTTTTGAAATTGCTGCGTGCCAGCATAAGTGTAGAACGACGGATCAAAAACAAATACGCTGCCGTCTGTATTTTCAATTCTTATTACATGATCTAAACCTGCAGTAACTCCCAAATCAGTTTGGTCACTGAATTTTACATCGATGCCTCCATTCAGGTTTAGGATCTTATTCAAAAAACTTAGATTAAAACCTGCTTGTGCTTTTAGCGCAGATTGTACCAGATCGCTGCTTTCGGTGTAAAAAGGCTTCAGCGCATACAGTCCTGTTATCCATTTGTCAGTTACACTTTGGTAACCCGCTGTGGCAACGGTACCTGCATATTCAAAAGATTGCAAGCTGTTACTTACAAAAATCGGAGCAGCATTAATGTAAAACTTAGGAGTGAACCAAAGTTCTGCCATTGGAAAAAATCCGCTGCTTCTCAGGCTATCGGTTCTGCCAAAATAGTTCAGTGCTGTATTGTAATTGACACTGACCTTGAACTGGGGTTTCGTGCTGTCTTGCTGGCCAAAGCACATCTGCAACGAAAGTATTGTTAGAAGAACAAGGAGTATTTTCTTCATATAACCGATTGAACTAAAAAAGCCATTCTGCGATACAGAATGGCTCTCGATGTGATGTTTCACTATTGGTTTTTCGCCTTAGTGTCTTTTGTTTTTTCTTTAGCAGGTTTCGTACCAAAAATTGCAGAGTTTTCATTTGCATGTTCTTTCGCGTTGTCGCTTGCGTGTACTGAACCTTGTGCATTTACTCTGGCATTTACATCAGTTTCGTCCTTCACTTTGGTTTTTGTTTCTTTTACCTTCGTTTTCGCCTCATCCACATCACCCTTTGTTTTCTCAACAGCTTTGTCGCCGTCCACCTTTACTTTGGTGGTTACGTTAGCTTCAGTCTTTTCTCCAAAAATTGCGGAATTCTCATTTGCGTGCGCTTTTGCCTGCTCACTTGCGTGAACAGATGCTTTAGCGTTTACTCTTGCGTTTGCACCTGCATCCACGGGCTTTACTGCTTTTGTAGCAGCATTGGTGGTAGCGTTTACGGTGCCTTTAGCTGCTGTTGTAGCTTTGGTTGCAGCATTGGTTGCAGCCTTAGTAGCTGCGTTCGCATTAACCGCCGCTTTGGTGGATGCATGAACATTTGCCTGGGAGAATCCAGCAACTGCAATAAAACTCGCAGCAAGAACAAGAGAGAGTTTTTTCATTTTCATAGATTTTAGTTTGCACCGTAGACGAAAATTTAGTGCCATAGTTTAATAATCCTAAAAATTCACGGAAACTACTCGGTAGATCTACGAGCCTTTTAGATTTCGTTAACAAGAATTGTTTCGTCCGGTACCACCTATTGCACGATCATCAGCTTCGCATAATTCAGCATGATCTTTTTTTCGCCTGCAGTTTCAAATTGGATCGTCGCGACAGGGTTATGCTGAGAGCCTTCCAATTTAATTACATTTCCAAAACCGAACTTTTGATGTTCTACCCTCATTCCTGCCTGTAAACCGGAAACGTCGCTTGGTTTAAAATTGGAGGATGGCGTGTGCGCCACCTCTTTTGACTTCGCGGTTGCATTCACTAAAGTGGATACAAATGTTTTCTCTTTCTTTTCTGGATTGCCGCCAGTGCCAAAGCCTCTTTGCATCCTCTCAAAAGCGCTGCCCATTAATCCGGATGACGTTTGGTTTCGTGCGCCGCCACCTGCGAAGCTTTTATCAATAAACTGCGCGGGCACTTCGTCTATAAATCTGCTGGGGTCATTTTGTGTCAGCGATCCAAATTTGTAACGGGTGTTTGCGTAAGTCAAATACAACCGCATCTTAGCTCTGGTGACAGCCACGTAGAAAAGTCTTCGTTCCTCCTCCAATTCTTCACGTGTATTGATGCTCATCGCATTCGGAAAAAGTCCCTCTTCCAAACCTCCGACAAACACCACGGGGAATTCCAATCCTTTAGCAGCATGAATGGTCATCAGCTTCACAGTGTCTGCATTCGGGTCTTTTTCGTCAGCGTCTGTAAGCAGGGTGATCTGCTGCAAATAAGCAGCAAGACTTTTGTCGCCAACTTCGCCGCTTTCTTCGCTTAACGGTGTTTCAGTAAACTCCTTTATTGAGTTTAGCAACTCTTGAACGTTTTCGTAGCGCTGCACACCTTCGGTGCTTTTATCGTTGAACAATTCTTTTACAAAAGCCGTTTGTTTACCCACATGAAAGGCAAGGTCGTAAGCATTTTTGTGTGGCAGCATGCTATGAAAGCTCTTGATCATCACTACGAATTCTTCCATTGCATTAAGCACTCCTGCTTTGAAGCCAAACATTGGTGCGGCTTCCAGCACCTGCCACATGCTAATGTTATTTTCGTTGGCAGCAAGTATTGCTCTGTCAATAGAAGTTTTTCCGATACCGCGAACGGGATAATTGATGATTCGTTTAAGCGCTTCTTCGTCTTTTGGGTTGACGATGATGCGTAGGTAGGCTATATAATCTTTTATCTCTTTGCGCTGGTAAAATGAAATGCCGCCATAGATTGTATATGGAATATTCATCCGTCGCAGACTTTCTTCGAAAGACCGGCTCTGCGCATTTGTTCTGTACAGAATGGCGAACTCTTTATTCTTCAAGTGGTTTCTGAGCCTCAATTCTTGAATCGCATCAGCAACAAACCTTCCTTCATCATTATCAGTCATTGATCGCACCAAACGGATTTTTTCTCCGGGCGAGTTTTCTGTAAAAAGAGTTTTTGGAATTTGCCCTTTATTATTTTTAATTACTTCATTTGCGATGTTCAAAATGTTTTGTGTGCTGCGGTAGTTCTGTTCCAGCTTTATCACCTTCACATCGTCATAATCTTTCTGAAACTGCAAAATGTTTTGAATGGTTGCTCCGCGAAAAGAGTAGATACTTTGGGCATCATCACCTACCACACACACATTTTCGTGCACAGCGCCTAACAGTTTGATGATTTCATACTGAGCAGGATTTGTGTCCTGGTATTCGTCAATAAGAATGTATTTGAATTTATGCTGGTACTTGTGCAGCACTTCAGGAAACGTTTTAAGCAGCTCATAAAACTTGAACAGCAGGTCATCAAAATCCATTGCCCCGTTCTTAAAACAACGCTTGGCGTAGGCGTCGTAAATCTGCCCTATCATCGGGCGATTGGAACGCATGTCTTCCTGCTGCAGGTAATAGTCCGTCATGTATTCTGCAGGACCGACCAACGCATTCTTTGCTGCTGAAATTCTGTTGTAAACTGTGTTGGGTTTATAGTGTTGCGGATCGAGGTTCAATTCATTCACAACGGTTTTTACTACACTTTTTGCATCATCTGTGTCGTAAATGGTGAATGAATTAGGAAAGCCGATGCGGTGGGCTTCTGCACGCAAAATGCGAGCGAAGACAGAGTGAAACGTTCCGATGTATAGATTGCGGGCTTCACGGTTGCCGAGAATGTGCTCTACGCGTTCTTTCATTTCAGCGGCAGCCTTGTTCGTAAACGTTAATGCAAGTATGTTGAAAGCATCAACTCCCTGAGCAAGTAAATGCGCTATGCGGGTGGTAAGTACTTTGGTCTTTCCACTACCCGCACCTGCCACAATCATCAGCGCACCATCAGTGGTAAGCACTGCTTCACGTTGTCTTTCATTCAAGCCCTTTAGGTAGTCTTGCATAGTCAAATTGAATTCCGGAGTGTAGATGGAAAGGATTGCAATATACGGTTGTGAGCGCAGATTGGTGGCGGGAATTAGGCAAAAGAAACGCCGTGTGGAAAATCTTCCGGATCAATGATCTTCAGCATTCATCCTTTCGAAAATTTTCTGCTGCAGCTCGGGTCCGGCGTTCACCAAATTTGCACTTGCATTGTCGGTTAAAGTCTTTTCTCCGGCTTCGAGCTTTTGAAAAATTGTATCAACAAAATCGGTAACAGGAGGTGCAAAATCGTGAATGCCTTTGCCACCAAGATCGGTATTTAGCGCTGGAGGAATAATCTCAATTACATCGATGTTTTTCGAGGCTAATAAATGTCGTAGCGAGATGGTAAATGAGTGAAAAAAAGCCTTCGTTGCACAATAAACAGGAACTTTCGTTAACGGCACAAACGCGAGTCCCGACGTTACATTCATAATCGTTTGCAGACTGCTGAGCTGCACAAACAAATGGCACAAATGAACAGGCGCTTCAATGTTTATGTCAATTTCACTTTTGGTTTTTTCAAAAAAGTCTGCGTCATCGATTTTCATCCAGTTTTGTATGCCCGCATTGTTCACGAGTATATTCAAATCAGGATGAGTTTCCTGCACCCAACGAAAAAGTTGCTCCCTTTCCTCTGATTTCGAAAGATCGCATTGTCTGGTTATCAACGAACGAATTTTTCCTGCAGCTTGTTGGAGTGCTTCTTCTCTTCTTCCACAGATAATTACCTTGTTTCCATCATTTGCAAAACGTTCAGCAAGTGCCAAGCCGATGCCTGTTGCACCTCCTGTTATCAGAATTTTTTTGTTCGTGATTTTCATGATCGCAAATTAATCCGACTTCTTCACCACCTCAGTAAACTTTTTTATGTCCAGTTTCATCCCTTCTTCGAAGCCGCTAAAATCCTTCTTCAAATGAAAGGAACGAACTTGCAAATAATCATCTATGATGTTCACGGTGATATAGTGAAACATAGGTTTGTAATCTTCCGCCAGATCGGCTAAAGTTCCAATGCCTTTTCGCAATGGCTGCCTCAATCCGCCTCCGCCGCCAATTACCATAAAATCTTTGCCCTTCACCTTGAAATGTTCGAATGCATGACAGTGACCGGAGAGAAATAATTGGCTTTTTCGCGACTCCAGGAATGACGGGACAATTAGCCGCTGCACTTCTTTCGACGGTTTTACTATTCTGCTGTTGGTAAAAGGCGAATGATGTGCGCAGGTAATGATAAATTCAATGGAAGTGTCCGCGTCCAGTTCCTGCAAAGTTTTTCTGTACCATCGCGTTTGCTTCATTATTTCCGGTATAGACATCGTACCAAAGTTGGAGTTCAGCAATACGACGGCAATTGAGTCAACCATTACGCTGTAGCCAGTGCGTACGTGATCCGGAAAGCGATATTGAAATTCCTGTTCGCCTTTTTTGGGTTGACCCATTACTTCATGGTTGCCTAAGATGCCGTGAAGCTTTATTCCCTTTGCCCGCAGCTGATGAAGATGTCTGTCAATTGGCCTCCATTGCTTTTGGCTGTAGCCGAGGTTTACAACATCGCCAAGCAAGAAAAATGTATGCGGATGTATATCTATAATGTGCTGCAAGAGCAGCCGCGTTGCCTTGCGATTTTGCATTGACCGCAGCAAAATTGTTTCCACAAGCATTGGCGCCTGAGTGTCCGATGCGAAGGCAAGCAACTTTGTATTTGGCTGGTGCAAACTCATTTTCTGGCGTAATAATAATAAGCAGCTATCGACGGACGGTTAGTAACTATCCCATCAAAGCTGCTTTCGTACAAATAATTGCGAATGATTTTTGGCACGTCGAGTGTCCATACAAAAACCCTTTTTCCTTGTGCATGCATAACAGCCACCTCTTCGGACTGATAACCTTTTGTCCAGCTTTGCGCCCAAATATTTGCATTTACATCCTTTGCTTTTTCCAGGTCCAACTCGCAAACAGAAGGAATCTGTTTATAATTTGGAAGTTGCTGAAAATTTTTCAGCACTTCTTCATCCGGAATTCCGATGACGATCTCAAGTTTTTTACCCATTGACTTCGCTTTTTCCATAAACTCCATCTGCATCTGTCGGCTAAGTGTCACCGACTCTGGATTTTTTGAATCGAGCCATACAAAATTTAACGGAGTGCTATACAACACTGTTTCCAGTGCCTGACGCAATGTGGGTATTCGTTGTCCATCTTTCAGCCGAATTTTTTCATTAAGTTCCGCGAACGTGTAATCTGCTATAGGTGGATGTACACCAATCTGATTGGTCAGTCTGTCATTTACATTGGCATCGTGATACAGCACCGGTACGCCGTCTTTCGTCAGCTTCACATCTATTTCAATACCGGTGGCGCCGTAGCCGGATGCTCGTTTAATCAGGTCGACCGAGTTTTCCGAAGCCGGTAGCAGGTCACTATTGCGTCCGCCGCCGCGATGTGCAATTATTTGCAGAGGAGTTTTATTGTACAACGGTCGTAAGTACGTTAATCCAAATGGCTTCTTCGGCTCGTCGTCGCCCATGCCTACAGAGCCTGTGATCATAATTTTTCCGGGGTCTGCTGAAGAACTTAAGATGGCATTCGCACCGTTTTCTGGTTTGATAAAAAAATGCGCTTTGCCTGTTTTGGTATTTTCGACGTTTCGCCAGTACCCGTTAAGAAGAATATCCGGTCCCAAACTTTTCCCCTGGCAGATAAAATATCGAACGTCTTCCTGGCAAAAAACAGAAAGAATATAAG
>JAEZJD010000031.1 GCA_023436425.1 Bacteroidota bacterium
ACTTAAGTTTTCACATGACCCAACATAGTATTGGTTTTTTGAGGGAGAAAACAAAATGTACAAAGTAAAAGGCATAAAAAAATCTCACCTAAAATAGTGAGATTCTGTGGGAGTTGACGGGATCGAACCGCCGACCCTCTGCTTGTAAGGCAGATGCTCTGAACCAGCTGAGCTAAACTCCCTTTTTTTGACGGAGTGCAAAAATAAGGGGTGGCAGTTTACAGAAAAAAATATTTTCAGTGACAGCTGTTAAAATCAATTCAACTGTAGGGCAGGTAAACGGTATGTTTGCCCGTCCCAAACCATTAGCTCATTAATTTTCAACTTCCAGAACTTATAGAAAGGAGACGGGGAAAGAAGTTTTCTTACTTCCAGTTTATTTTTTGCATTGATCGTTATCCAAACAGTCTGAATTTCCATACTGACAACATAATGCTCAATAACTAAATCTTCGATAAGCGTATTGATATGCTTTCTGTGATCCGGCACAATCTTCATCATTTCCTCGTTCCATTCAAACGCCACCGTCACTAAATACTTCTTTGTGCTCATAAAGTCCAATCTACAATATTATTTGCCAGCTGTTGTCTAAACGGCGTCACTACGCGAATGTAATTATCGGTATAACCTTCCATCATTCCTGCTTTTTCATGTGCTTCGAACAACACCTTTCTCGTTTCTCCCTTATGTCGCTCTGAAAATTGAGACATTTTGTTGAAACTAAGTGTTCTCAGTACCTTATTACGTTCATGTCGCACACGCAACGGCACGACCGGTTTTATCTCGAGTGCTTTCGTGTTGTCCCTTTCTGAATACGTAAAAACGTGCAAATAGGTAACATCAAGCGACGATAAAAAGTCGAAAGTTTCCTGAAAATGGCTATTTGATTCGGATGGAAAGCCGACGATCACATCTACACCAATTGCGCAATGAGGTATTAAAGACCTGATAAGACTAACCTTTTCAGCATACAATTCTCTTTTGTAACGCCTCCGCATCAACCCGAGTATTTCATTACTGCCACTCTGCAGCGGTATATGAAAATGCGGCATAAATTTTTTGCTGTGCGCAACAAATTCAATGATCTCACCCGAAAGTAAATTTGGCTCGATAGACGAAATGCGGTAGCGTTCTATTCCTTCTACTTGTTCCAACTGCTGGATTAGGGCCAAGAAATTTTCGTAATTATTATTATCGTCTCCTTTTCCAAAGTCGCCAAGATTCACACCGGTAAGCACAATCTCCTTCACGCCTTGTGCAGCTAATTCCTTTGCATGCTTTATCACATTCGAAATGCTGTCGCTGCGGCTTTTTCCACGAGCCAAAGGAATGGTGCAGAAAGAACAGCTATAATCGCACCCGTCCTGCACTTTCAAAAATGTTCTTGTGCGGTCATTTAAAGAATAAGACGCGTTGAAACCTTTCACATTTTCGATATCGCAACTGCTGATTTTGGCTGAGTCACCTTTTATAAGCTCGCGCAGGTGAGATGCAATGTTGAATTTTTCTGCTGCGCCGAGCACAAGATCAACGCCCGGAATTTGCGAAATTTCCTGAGGTTTTAATTGCGCATAGCAGCCGGTAATTACAACCAAACTTTCAGGGGCTTTTCGTTGTATGCGACGCACGAGTTGCCTGCATTCTTTGTCTGCATTATCAGTTACAGAGCAAGTGTTTATCACATACACATCTGCAAAGTCGTCAAACTCTTTTTTCAAAAATCCTTCAGCTTCCAACGTGCGTGAAAGTGTTGAAGTCTCAGAAAAATTGAGTTTGCAACCGAGTGTATGAAAGGCAACTGACCGTTGGGTTTCCATGAATCAGCAAAGGTAGCAGAATTGGATGGCAGGGCAGAAGTGACATTATTTATTAGGAAATTGTTAAGGTGTTGTTCTTATTTTTTATACTTGTGTATAACTGATGAAGACAAGAAACGCAACACTTTCTCTGGTTATAGTAGGAATTTTCTTTTTGCTTTTCATATTTAAACGTTGGCAGGAGCCAAAAGCAAAGGAACTGTTCAACCGCAACCCTTCACATCTTATTTACACAAAGCATGCGCGGTGCAGAATGAGTTGTCGCGAAATAGACTCTGCTGAAATCAAAGAGATCATGCAAAAGGGGATTATCAATCTTAATAAAAGTCACCTCAGAGATCAACCTTGTCCCACCTTTGCGCTGCAGGGTCGCACAAGCATGGGTGAAAGCCTCCGTGTAGTGTTTGCGCAATGCGGCGATGAGACAAAAGTTGTAACCTGCTACAACCTCGAACAAGATTTTGCTTGTGACTGTCCGGGTGATGAAAATAAAACTCACCGGTGATGCGTGCTATTCTCAAACCGTTCCAATGGCTTTACTGCATCTATGCGTTTGTGCTTTTTGCTGCGATAATGATTCCTATTTTTCTGTGGTCGCTGATCGTCATTTCGTTTGGCAGAATCAAAGGGGGAAATCTTGTTTACAAAGGATGCATGGTGTGGGCCGATGTCTGGCTCTTTCTCATTTTTATAAGGCACAGAAACATTTATATCGGGGCGCTGAAGCAAAATCAATCCTACATCTTTGTTGCCAATCATATTTCGTATTTGGATGCAGCCATTATCCCAAAAACTTTTCGTATGCCGCTTCGTGCATTGGGCAAGGTGGAGATGTCCAAAATTCCTGTATTCGGATTCATCTATAAATACGCTATTGTAACGGTCGACAGAAGCAGTGCAGTCAATCGTGCAAGGAGCGTTGAATTGATGAAATCAGTTTTAAAAAAAGGAATATCAGTTTTAGTCTTTCCGGAGGGTACTTTTAACATGACGAATAAACCGTTAAAAAGTTTTTATGATGGCGCATTCCGCATTGCAATTGAAACCGGAACACCTATCAAACCAGTGTTGTTGTTAAATACCTATGACCGCCTTTGTTACGAAAGTATTTTTTCGCTCAACCCGGGCAAAAGCAGAGCAGTTTTTTTACCCGAAATCAGTGTTGCAGGATTGGAGTTGAAGGATGTTCAAGATTTGAAACAAAAAGTGTATGCCATCATGGAAGAAGAGCTAATAAAAAGAAATGTTTCATGGATCAAAGAGCGCTAAAAACCATTTGTTGTTCCACATAACTGCTGCAGTGAAGCCTTACTGATTTAACTTTCCGCAAATCATTTAAACCGATCAATCTCTGTTCGCTTTGTTTGCCGAAATCATCATACCACTGGCGCTACCAAAAAATTATACATGGCGCATTCCCCAGCAAATGCAGGATCAAATTTCTGTTGGCTGCAGGGTAGAAGTGAATCTCGGTAAAAACAAAAAATATGCTGGCATTGTTAAAAGGATACACGAGGATAAGCCCCCATTCGATGTGAAAGAAATCATCAACTTACTGGACGCAACGCCTGTCGTGCAGGAGTATCAATTGAAGTTTTGGGAGTGGATGGCTGATTATTATATGTGCACAGAAGGCGAAGTGATGGCTGCCGCGTTGCCGACACATTTTAAACTCTCAAGCGAAACTGTTCTCATTTTTAATGAAGAATATGGCGACGATTTTTCTGCATTGGACAACGACGAATATCTCGTTGCGGAAGCGCTGCACATAAAGCACGAATTGAAGTTGACTGAAGTACAGCAGATCTTAGATGTCAGTCACGTGTATCCAATCGTTAACCGGCTGATCGGGAAAAAGGTTTGTTATGTATGGGAATCGTTGAAACAAACGTTCAATCCGAAAAAGGAAAGTTTTGTTTTATTAAATGCACAATTCGACAATGAAGAAAAATTGTCTGACTTGCTGAACAATTGGAGCAGAGCCCCAAAACAAATGGAGCTTTTATTAAGTTATCTGCATTTGATGAGAACAGAAGGTGAAGTAACGAAATCGGAGCTGCTGAAAAAGTCTAATGCATCGGATGCGCAGCTGAAAGGACTTGTTGATAAAGAAATTCTGCGGCTGGAAAAAAGAATGATAGACAGAGTTGTGTATGCGCCGAAAGATTTACGAATCGATTTCCAGTTAACTGCTGCACAGCAGGAAGCGTTTGTGGCGGTTGAAAAATCATTCCTATCAAAAGGTGTGTGTCTACTGCATGGCATTACATCAAGTGGTAAAACGCATATCTACATCAAGTTAATTGAAAAATATCTGAGGAAAGGACAGCAGGTGTTATACATGCTTCCTGAAATTGCGTTGACATCGCAAATCATTCGCCGGCTGCAAAAGCACTTTGGCGGATACATCGGCATTTACCACTCGAAGTTCAGTCAGAATGAGCGGGTGGAGATTTGGAACAAAGTAAAAACCGGTGAACTGAAAATTGTACTCGGGGCAAGAAGTTCTTTGTTTCTTCCGTTTCAGAATTTATCGTTCATTATTTGCGATGAAGAACATGATCCATCGTACAAACAGCAAGATCCTGCGCCACGATATCATGGACGCGACGCTGCGATTTTTATGGCGTCACTTACCGGCGCCAAAGTGCTCCTCGGCAGTGCCACACCTTCATTGGAAAGTTATTTCAATGCGCTGCACGAAAAATACGAATTGGTAGCTCTGCATGAACGATTTGGTGAAGTGAAATTGCCGCAAATTGAAATGGTAGACACAAGAGCGGTTGCAAAAAAGCCCGGCGAAAAAGTGATGCTTTCTCCGCAGCTGCTTGATGAAATAAGATATTCCCACACCAACAACAAACAGGTCATTTTGTTTCAAAACCGCCGTGGCTATGCACCATATCAGATTTGTATGGTATGCGGTTGGATTGCGCAGTGCAAAAATTGCGATGTATCGCTTACCTATCACAAGTTTTCAAACAAACTTAAATGTCATTACTGTGGAACTATTTATGCGCCGAGCAAAACTTGCCAGGCTTGTGGAAGCGATAAGTTGCAGCAAAAAAATTTCGGAACAGAAAAGATCGAAGAACTGCTTATGGAGCAATTGCCGGATGTAAAGATTGCTCGCATGGACCTTGATTCTGTACGCAACAAGAATGCACATGATGTTTTGATACAGCAGTTTGAGCAACGGAAAATCGATGTGCTGGTAGGAACGCAGATGGTGGTGAAAGGTCTTGATTTTGATAATGTTGATCTGGTGGGAATTATCGACGCAGACGGACTGCTGAACTTTGCAGATTTTCGGGTGCACGAAAGAGCTTTTCAACTGATGGAGCAGGTAAGCGGACGTGCAGGTAGAAAGCCCTCTGACAATGGAGAAAATTTGGTGGGCAGGGTGCTGATCCAAACAATGAATCCTGTTCACCCGGTGTTGCAACATGTTGCACATCACGATTACACGGGCATGTACAATGAAGAAATCGAAAAACGTAGACAATATTTTTATCCGCCTTTTTCAAGAATTATTCATCTGCAGTTTCGACATAAAAGCAGGGATGTTGTTTTTGATGCTGCACATGCATTTGCAGCAGCGTTACAAAAAATTTACGAACAATTCATCGTTGGTCCCGCTGAGCCGGTGGTGAACAGAGTGCGGAATTTATTTTTAATGGAGTTGCTCTTCAAATTACCCCGTGACACGCAAACGATCACAAGATGTAAAGCTGACATTCTGAAAGAAATTGTTCAACTGCATTCTGACGCACGATTTAAAAGCGTAGTTATTGTGCCTGATGTGGATGCGCAGTAGCTAAATTTTTAATAGCTGCGTTCTCAAAAATATCTGTTCCGCTTTTTTCAAGTTTTGCTGCGTTTATCATTGCCTCAGCTACCGTAGTTGCGTGAATCGCTTTCCACTTTCTTGGAATGATGAATGAAAACACCTCCATCAATGCCTTGGCCACTTTTTCGCCTAAACGAAATTCTTTTCTATCTCCAAGCAGGAGGGAAGGACGAAAAATTCCTATATACTTAATCGTTTTTTGTTGAACACTTTGTTCCATTTCACCTTTCAGCTTTGCATAAAAGTTGTTGCTGGTGGCGTTGGCTCCCATCGAAGAAACTATAAGAAGTTTCGGACACTGTGTTTCCTGGCAGAACTGTGCTGCCTTGACGGGAATATCATAGTCCACCTTTCTGTAAGCCTCTCGGTCGCCTTTCACTTTTTTCTGCGTTGTGCCCACTGCGCAAAACACAGCATCGCTGCCCTCGATCGCCAATTTAAAAAACTCATGATCTGAGAAGTTGATAAGCTTTGTTTGGATTTTCGTTTCGGAAAATGAAACCGGTCTTCTCACCAGCGCTCTGACGGTGGTGAAATAATTGTCCGTTGCCAATAGCCGCACAAGTTCACTTCCTATCAGACCTGTTGCACCGATAACAGTAGCAGTTTTGCCTTGCATAAATTTTGTATTCTTGCAAGGATGCAAATTCGTGAAAATATTTCGCTCAGGCCTTATCACACTTTTGGAATAGATGTAACTGCAAAATATTTTTCGTCTTTTTGCAACATCACCGAATTGGACGAATTGCTTAGCTGCCAACTATCAACTGTCAACCGTCAACTTATTCTTGGTGGCGGAAGCAATGTTTTGTTTCTCAAAAATTATGATGGACTGGTTTTGAAAAACGAATTGACAGGCATTGACATTATTGGTGAAAATGAAGAACACATCTACCTAAAGGTCGGCGCAGGGGAGAACTGGCACCGGTTTGTCATGTATTGTGTGGAGAATAATTATGGTGGGGTGGAAAATTTATCTCTTATTCCCGGTAACGTTGGTGCATCGCCAATGCAGAACATTGGGGCTTACGGCGTCGAAATCAAAGATGTTTTCCACGAATTGGAAGCCTTCCACATCGATGATAAAAATTTGAAAACCTTTTCACTTCAGGAATGTGAATTTGGTTATCGAGAAAGTGCTTTCAAGAATAGATACAAAAATCAGTTTGTTATCACGAGTGTGACATACCGGCTGAACAAAAAGCAAAAGTTCAACACCAGTTATGGCGCCATTCAACAGGAGCTGGAAAAAATGGGTGTGCAGGAGTTAACTATCGCGGCGGTGTCGCAGGCTGTCATAAATATCCGCTCCTCCAAACTGCCCGACCCGAAACAGGTTGGAAATGCAGGCAGCTTTTTTAAAAATCCCACTGTGACAAAAGAAAAATTTCAAATTCTAAAATCGAATTTCGAAAACATCCCGTCGTTTCAAAATGCGGATGGCAGTGTCAAAATTCCGGCCGGTTGGTTGATTGAACAATGCGGATGGAAAGGATATAGGAAAGGCGATGCCGGTTGTTACACCAAACAGGCATTGGTGCTCGTTAACTATGGCCGGTCAACCGGACGAGAGATTTTCGACTTAAGTGAAGAAATTTTAAAATCAGTCAAGGAAAAATTCGACATCACGCTGGAGCGGGAAGTGAATATCGTTTAGGCGTTTTGTTGTATGTTAGTGCACTAAAACTATCTTATGATGAAGAAGCTTGCGTTTGCCTCAATTTTTATTATTGTTTTCTCTGTTTGCTCGTTTGCGCAGATAGACACTGTGCATTTAAAAAATACCGGTCCGCAAAGAGTTGTTGTTACAGACCGTGCACCACAGGCTGTGTATTTTCAACTCCTCGGCTCTGGGCCAATCTTATCGGTTATTTATGATCGCCGGTTTGCCAAAAAACCGAATGGACTTGGCTTTTCTGCCGGTCTCGGTTATGTGGGTGCAGGCGGTGATGGAGTATTTTCACTTCCGGTAGAATTAAATTATCTGTTCGGAAGAAGTACTCACTTTATTGAGGCATCGGTAGGAACAACGTACGTGTCTGCGGCAGAAAGTGTATTCGATTCAGATGCATCGGGGTTTATGCATCACATCGGCATCGGTTATCGTCACCAGCCAACCGCGGGAGGTTTTTTCTTCCGGGGTGGATTTAGTCCGCTAATTTTTGCAGGCGAATTTGTGAGTTGGCCCTATCTCGGTTTTGGCTATAATTTTTAATGAAATCTTTTATCTGTTTTTAAAGGGAAGCCTCGCAACGGCTTCTCTTTTTTTGCAGACGCGTGATAACCGTCATAGCAAGGCAGCGGTTTAGCATCTAAATTTGTCAACATCAAAAAAGAACCTTATGAGAAAAGTTCTACTTGTGCTGCTTACCATCTTTGTTTTTTCCGCATCTACAAAAGCGCAGGATAAAATCTTCAGGAAAAATGGTCAAATTGTCAAGGCCACTGTGCTGGAAATTGGATCATCTGAAATTAAGTACAAGATGTTTGGTGATGAGAGCGGACCCATTTATGTG